>JAIYAI010000268.1 GCA_027489135.1 Acetobacteraceae bacterium | reverse complement strand
CGTCATCGGCGGCCTCTATGTGGGGCGCGATTTGCTCGCGCCGATGGCTCTGGCGCTGTTGCTGACGATTGCCGTCCTCCCGGTCGTGGAGTGGCTGGAGAGTCACCACGTCCCGCGCGTCGCGGCGGTCGTGGCGGTTCTCTGCGGCATGCTCATCGTCTTCGGCGCGATGATCTACGTGGTCGCACAGCAGGTCTACCATCTGGCGACGGAGTTGCCGCGGTACGAAACTGCATTGCGTACCAAGCTGGAGGTCCTGGGAAGCGGCTCCGGCCTGCTCGACGACCTCGGCAAGTTTCTCACTCGCCTCGATGATACGTTCCTGCAGGGGGCCCCACCCGAAGGTCCGCGCGTGTTCGTGGCGGAGGCGAAGGAAACGCCGCTGGCGATCGTCCGGCGCGCCCTTGGGTTGATCCTGACACCGGCTGCGATCCTGGCGATCACGCTGCTGCTGATGGCCTTCGTGCTGGTCCAACGCGACGACCTCCGGGACCGCGCGCTGCGCGTGGCCGGCACCCACGACCTGCACCGTACGACCCGGGCGATGCAGGAGGCCACGAGGCGGGTCGGCCACTACCTCTTCATGCAGGTGAGCGTGAACGCCCTGTTCGGTTTCGTGATGGCGATCGGGCTGTCGGCGTTCAGCATCCCGAACGCCCCACTTTGGGGTGTCATCGCCTTCACGCTCCGGTTCATCCCGTTCCTTGGCGCACCCCTGTCGGCGCTGATGCCCGCCATCGTCGCCTTCGTCACCAAGGATGGATGGCTCGGTGCCGTCCTGGTTCTGGCCTGGTTCGCCGTGGTCGACATCGCAATCAGTTATGTCATCGAACCGCTGGTCTATGGCAGTTCGACGGGAATCTCGCCGTTGGCGGTCGTCATCTCCTCGATCTTCTGGGGTGCGCTTTGGGGACCCATGGGGCTCATCCTGGCGCCGGCGATCACGGCCTGCCTCGGCATCCTCGGACGCACCATGCCGAGGCTTGGCATCCTCGACGTGCTGCTCAGCGATCGCGCCCCACTGGCGCCCGAGCAGCGCTTCTATCAGCGGTTGCTCGCCGGGGATGCCAGGGGCGCAGCCGACATGCTTGCAGTCGAAGCTGCACGCACCGATGAACTGGGCGCCCTGCGCGGTCTAGCCCAGCCGGCACTGCTTCGCTTGATGACCGATCGCACCGCCGAGGATTTCGACCCGGTGATGGTGCTCGGCGTCACGCGCACATTGCTGCGCGCGCTCGACGAAGATCCGTCGAATGACGGACGCCGGGCGGAGATTGCTGTGCTGGCGGTTGGCGGCGCGGTTGAGCGCGTGGTGGCAACCGTTGCGCGGATCGCGTTGCGCGAGACGGGTACGATCGTCACGGACCGGCTCGTAGACTACCCTTTGGCCGGGGTCATCATTGTCTTGGCCAACCGAATGCGCCCGGAGCGACTCGCGCGTGTGCTTGCCGAGGCAAGGGCGAACACTCAACATATCCACATCTATCTTGCGGAGGACGATCCTGGCAGCGCCCTGCTCGGTCTTCTGCAGACCGTCCGGATCATTCGGACGTTGGATGAGTTGCTCGAGCTCGCGGCGTTGAGCGATGTCGCGCAGCAGCGCGATGCAGCCTGATGACGTTGAACCGCCCTGGGTTTACCGGAGGACATCTCTAAATACCTCTTCCTCCGACACGGGCTGATCTGATTCGTGTTCCGCCTGCGGTCGGATTGCCGGAGGCGGTGATGTCGGGTCAGGCGGGCTTCTGCGACACGGATGATCGGCTGCGCTGGCTATCGGCGGTGCGTGATCCGCTGGAGCGGCTGCGTGCGGTCGTGGATTTCGAGGCGTTCCGCGCCGAGTTGGAGACGGCAGTGCCGCGCGCCAGCCATAGCCGCGGCGGCCGGCCGCCCCAAGACGCGGTGCTGATGTTCCGCAGTCTCGTGGCGCAGGCGCTCTACCCGCTGTCCGACGACCAGGCGGAGTACCAGCTGCGCGACCGGATGAGCTGCATGCGCTTCGCGGGGCTCGGGCTGCATGAGCCCGTGCCCGACGCCAAGGCATCTGGCTGTCCCGCGAGCAGCTGACGCGGGCTGGGGCGCTGGCGCCGCTGTTCGCGCGCTGCGACGCCATCCTCGCCGCGTGGCTATCTCGCCATAGGCGGGCAGATCGTCGATGCGACGATCGTCGGGGCGCGCAAGCCGCGGCGTCACGCCGGTTGGGCTACGCCCGACCTGCGTGACGCCGCGGCACCGGCGAGGTGCGCGTCTCAACCGGCAGGGGATCCACTCATCGGGGTCGAACCGCTGTAGCGAGAAACCGATCTACCTTTCCATTGCCCCGACGCGGGCTGCCTCAGGCGATGACGTGAATGTCCCCCGCAGTGATCGCCGGGGCATGGACCAGCGTCGCCAGCAGCAGCTTGCCCTCCGCCCCGGTGCCGTCCGCGTCCCAGTAGATCCGGCCGCCCGCCACATCCAGCAGCACCTGGCCCGTCGCTGCCGTGGCCGTCTTGCCGAGCACGAGGTGGCCCGTCACAAGGAGGTCCATGCCCGAGGCCAGCCCGCCACCGAAGCCCGCCGCGGACAGCTCGATCGCGTCCGAGCCCGTGACGAAGTCCTGGATCTTGTCGCCGGCATCGGTCGGCGCGAGGAAGCGGAAGAGATCCGCGTCCGTGCCGCCGGTCAGCCGGTCCGCCCCGGCGCCGCCCACCAGCACGTCGCTGCCTGCGCCGCCCGAGAGACTATCGGCCCCGTCCCCGCCCTGCAGGGTGTCGTTGCCACCGCTGCCCGAGAGGATGTTGGCGCCTCCGTTGCCGACGATCAGGTTGGCGGCGCTGTTGCCGATGCCCTTCGCCGCCGTTCCGGTCAGCTCGAGGTTCTCGAGCCCCTTGGCAAGGGTCCGATCCAGGCTGCTGACGACCGTGTCGATGCCCTTGAGGTCGACGATCACGTCGCCGAGGTCGTCCACGAGGTAGCGATCGTCGCCCTGGCCACCGGCCATGCTGTCGGCGCCGAGGCCGCCATCCAGCGTATCGGCACCATCGCCGCCGCTCAGGCTGTCCGCATCGCCGCCGCCGGCGAGGCCGTCGTCGCCGAGGCCGCCATCGAGGTCGTCCTTGCCGTCCCGGCCGTCCAGCCTGTCGTTGCCGCCGCCGCCCAGGATGCCGTTGTCGAGCGTGCTTCCTGTGATCGTGTCGTCGCCGGCGCCGCCGACGGCGTCCTCGACATGCGTCTGCGTCACCGCCGTGAGGCCCGCGGTGATGGCGGCCACGATGTTGGAGCTGTTGGCCGAGAGTTCCACCGCCGCGCCGCGGCCGAGCGCCGTGACGAGCCCGGCATAGCTGGACAGCACGTCGACGGTCGCGGCGAAGATCGGAATGATGTTCGCCGCTTCCAGCGCCGCCTTGACCTGGGCGATGGCCGGGTAGTCCTCACCGGTGCCGGCAGGCGTGCCGTCCAGGATCGCATCGCCATCGTTCGCCGTGGTGATGCCGGCGGCCGCACCGTCGCCGGCCTGGTGGAAGGTGGCGTCGGTGAAGAGCACCACGAAGCGGGCGGAGGTGGCGCGGAAGCCGACATCGGTGGTGTGCAGGGCGAGTTGCATCAGCGCCTCGATCTGCGCCTCCGGCGCATCGGCGCCGTTGTTCGCGACCATGGCGTTGTAGGCCGCGGTCAGCGCCGCGGTGCTGGTCGAGAGGCCGAGCGACTGCTGGTAGACCCAGTCGCCCACGCCGCCGAAGCTGCCGATCGGCTTGTCGCGGAAGGTGGAGACGCCGAACTCGGCATCCGCCTGCACCGCCTGCAGGGCGGCCACGATGTTGGGCACCAGCAGCCGGACGCCGGCGATGTCGTCGCCGAAGGACCCGGTGACGTCCTGCAGGAACTGCACGTCGAGCGGCAGGGCGGTGCTGCCACCCTGGCCGATCTCGCAGTCCTCGTTCTCGATATGCGAGAGGGTCTCGCCCTCCAGGTCGATATAGCTGTCGCCGATCGCCTCGCTGGCGTCGAGCGTGTCATGGCCGAGCTGGTCCTCGATATGGACGCGGCCGCCATGCACCTTGTAGCGATCATCGCCTGCCCCGCCCGCCAGGGTGTCGTGGCCCGAATGGGAGATCAGCTCGTCGTCGCCGGCGCCACCGAGTTCGCTGTCGTCGCCGTCGCCGCCGTCGAGGGTATCGTTGCCGGTGCTGCCGACCAGGCCGTTGTTGTCGGCATTGCCGGTCAGCGCATGGGCGCCGCCGCCGACCAGCACCACGGTCTCGATGTTGTCGGCGATGGTCCAGTCGCCGGAGACCTCCACCGTGTCGTTGCCGCCGCCGACCTCCTCGACCACGACATCGCCCGGGTTGTTCACCCGGAACAGGTCGTCGCCGCTGCCGCCCACCATCCGGTCCGCGTCGCCGCCCCCGTCGATGGTGTCGTTGCCGGCGCCGCCATCGAGCGTATCCGCGCCGGCGCTGCCCAGCATCGTGTTGCCGAGGCCGTTGCCGGTGCCGAGATGGCCCGCCGCCGTCATCCGCAGGGTCTCGACGCCGGTGCCGAGCGCGTAGTCCGACGCGGCCTCAACGGTGTCGCTGCCGCCCGCGTCGAGTACGAGGTCGAGCGCGCTGTCGACGATGTAGCGGTCGTTGCCGAGGCCGCCGTCGAGCGTATCCGCCCCGCCCGCGCCGTCGAGCACGTCGTTGCCCGCGGTGCCGGTGATGGCGTTGGCGAGAGCGTTGCCGGTGCCGCGCCGCGCCGCGCCGGTCAGCACCAGGGTCTCGACCTCGTCCGCCAGGACGTGGTCGGCCGCGGCGATGACGGTGTCGCTGCCCTCGCCGGCCAATTCCGTGACGCCGTCGCCAGCAGCGTCGACGCGATAGAGGTCGTCGCCCGCGCCGCCGGCCATGGCATCCGCGCCGGCTCCGCCATCAAGGGTATCGGCGTCCGCGCCGCCGGCCAGTACGTCCGCATCCGCCCCGCCGTCGAGGCTGTCCGCACCATTGCCGCCCGAGAGGCTGTCGAAGCCCGCCTCGCCGAGGACGGTATCGGCGCCCGCGCCGGCCTCCACGGTGTCATCGCCTTCGCCCGCCTCGACGCTGTCGTCGCCGCCGGCCGCGGCGACCGAATCATGCCCCGCGAAGGCGAAGATCGCGTCGGCGTCGTCGCCGACCTTGTGCAGGGCGCCAAAGCCGGCCGCGATCACGTCGTCGCCATCGGAGCCATAGACGTTGTTGTCGGGCTGCCAGGCATCGGGCGCGTAGAGCACCGTCACCTGCTCCACCCCCGCACCGGGGCTGGCG
This sequence comes from Acetobacteraceae bacterium, assembly GCA_027489135.1. Lineage (GTDB taxonomy): Bacteria > Pseudomonadota > Alphaproteobacteria > Acetobacterales > Acetobacteraceae > JAIEOP01. The sequence continues at coordinate 3,681 of JAIYAI010000268.1, read as the reverse complement.
ATGATCAGCTCTGCCGTGCCGTCGCCGTTCATGTCGCCGTTGATCGCGACCGCCGCGCCGGTATGGCCGCCAAGGCCCCAGACCTTGGCGCCGCCATGGCTCGCGGCCACTTCGGAAAGCTCCACCGTGGCGCTGCCGCCACCCCAGACGACATAGACCGCGCCCATCCCGCCATCGGCCATCGGGGTGCCGATCACGATGTCGGCGATGCCGTCGCGGTTGAGATCCGCCCCGGCCGTCAGCGCCATGTGGTTGAAGTCGCCGGCATTCTCGGCATGAATGGCGAACCCGCCGATGCCGGCCTCGACATCCGCGAGGTCCACCGCCAGCCCGTCCGCCTTGCCGAAGACCACGAAGGCCTCGTCGATGCCGGGGGCGCCGATCACCACGTCGCCGCGCCCGTCGCCGTTCAGGTCCCCGGTCGAGGCCAGCACCGCCCCGGTGAGCGCGCCCGCGGCGAGGCCGACAATCTTGAAGCCGCCGGTGCCGAGGGTGACGTCGTCGAGGTTGACGGACGTCGTCGTCGCCTTGCCGAAGACGACATAGGCCGCGCCGGCATCCGCGCCGCCGGCGTCGTTGAAGGCTGCGCCGACCAGCACCTCGGCGCTGCCGTCGCCGTTCATGTCCGCTACCGAGGCGAGGGCGACGCCGGCCTGGTCGCCCGCGCTCTCGCCGATGATCTTCCAGCCCAGTGCGCCGAGGGTGGCCAGCGTGACCGGATTCGACGTCGCCTTGCCGAAGACGACATAGGCGGCGCCGGAATCGGCCCCGCCGGCATCGTTGCCGATCGCGCCGACCAGGATCTCCGCCTTGCCGTCGCCCGTCAGGTCGGCGATGGACCCGAGCGCCGCGCCTGCCATGTCGCCGGCTGCCTCGCCGCGGATGCCGAAGCCGGCGCCGCTGTTGGCGTTCACGTCAGCCAGATCGACACCGCCGTCGGCCACGCCGAAGGTCACGTAGACCACGCCGGGATCGACGCTGCTGCCCCGGTTGACCAGCGGCCCGCCGACCAGGATCTCGGCCCGCCCGTCCCCGTTGAGGTCGGCCATGCTGCCGATGACCATGCCGGCGAAGTCATTGGCCGCCACGCCGTCGAAGATCGCGTCGCCCAACGGGTCGCCGGCGGTCACCGGGTAGGGGCCGGCGGGATTGCCGTCGCTGACGAAGATTCGGCCGGCATCCGTCGTCTTGTCGTCGTCGCCGGGGGCGCCGATCACCACGTCCGGGATCAGGTCGCCATCGAGATCGGAGATGCCGGCGATGAAGGGGGCGCCGCCGATCCCGAAGGTTTCGGTCGGCGTCATGTCGCCCGCGGCGTTGAGGAGCAGCGTGTAGCCTTCGATGCCCAGGAGGATGGCGCCGAGGTCGATGCTGGTGACGGGGACGGGCATGGCGTGCTTCCTGTCGGGCGCCCCCGTGTCGCGGCGGGGGGGCGGAATGCCGGTACCCCGGGGCTTCCCGGGGCTGGTCGCTATCGGCTACGTCTTCAACCTGACGTGAGGCTGACGGCCCCGGCCCGACCCATGCGGATACTTCTGGTCGAAGACGACACGAACCTGGGCGACGCCGTCCGCGACCACCTGGTCGCGCGGGGCCATGCGGTGGATTGCGCCGCGACGCTCGAGGACGGTCGAGAGCTGCTGCGGGCCATCGACTACGGCCTCGTGCTGCTCGATCTCGGCCTGCCCGATGGCAGCGGGATGGACCTGCTGCGGGCGCTGCGGGGCCGATCGGACTGGCGGCCCGTCATCATCCTGACGGCGCATGACCAGATCAGCGACCGGATCGAGGGGCTGCAGGCCGGCGCCGACGACTATCTGGTGAAGCCCTTCGACCTCGGGGAACTCGATGCCAGGCTGCAGGCCGTGGCGCGGCGGGCGAGCGACCGGCCCGACCCGGAATACCGCTTCGGCGCGGTCACCCTTTGCCCGGCCGACCATCGCGCCACGCGGGAGGGCAGGGAGGTCACCCTGACGGCGCGCGAATGGGCCATCCTGGAAAGGCTGCTCCGGCGGCCCGGCGCGGTGATCGGGCGCGCCCAGATCGAGGAAGCGCTCTATGCCTTCGGCGCCGAGGTGGAGAGCAACGCGCTCGAGGTCTATGTCAGCCGCATCCGCAAGAAGCTCGGCAATGATCTCATCGGCACCCTCCGCGGCATCGGCTATCGCATCCAGGGCTGATGCTGCGGCCGAGGCCGGGCCGGCCGCGGCCGCGCGCTGGAGCATGGCAGGGCGGCTGACGCGCCAGCTCACCCTCGGCATCGCGCTGCTCTGGCTCGTCGCGGTCGCCGCGGCCGGGAGCGTCGTGAAGGTCGAGCTGGACGAGATCTTCGACGGCGTGCTGTCGGAGTCGGCGCAGCACATGCTCGCCGACATCCTGGAACGGCAGCGCCCGGCGCTGGAGGCGCTGCGGCCCGGCGACCCGCCGATCGTCCCGCTCTCGGTGCCGCACGAGGAGTACATCACCTGGCAGCTGCTTGCCGCCGATGGCCGGCTGCTGGCCCGGTCGCACGGCGCCGCGGCAGTCGCGCCACGGCCCATGCCGGAGCCGGGCTTCTTCGACAGCCGCACGACCCGCACCTATGCCGAACCGTCGGCGGACGGCGCCTATCTCTTCCTGCTGTCGGAACCCGCCGCCCACCGGGGTCATGCGATCCGCGCCACGCTGCTGCAGCTCGTGCTGCCGCTCGGGCTGCTGGTGCTCGGCTCGCTGCTGCTGGTGCCCGTGGTGGTGCGCCGGGCGATGCAGCCGGTGCGGCGGCTGGAGGCGGCGCTGGTGCAGCGCGGCGGGGCGAACCTCGTCGAGATCGAGAGCCTCGGGCTGCCGCGGGAGCTGAGCCCGATCCGCCAGGACGTGAACCAGCTGCTGCGCCGGCTGCGCCAGGCGCTGGAGGCTGAGCGCAGCTTCACCGCCAACGCGGCGCATGAGTTGCGCACGCCGGTGGCGGCGGCGATGGCGCAGGCGCAGCTGCTGACGCGCCAGCTGCCGGCGGGCGACCCGCACCAGCGCCGCGCCGCCGCCATCGCCGAGGAGCTTCGGCGCCTCGGCCGGAGGGTCGAAAAGCTGCTGCAGCTCGGCCGGGCGGAGGCCGGGGTGGCGCTGAAGCTCGCGGCGGTCGACCTGCTGACGCCGCTGCACCTGCTGATCGATCAGATGCCGGAGCGCCACCGCATCCGGGTGGAGGGGGATGGCGGCGACGCCTTCATCGTGCACGCCGATCTCGACATGCTGGCGATCGCACTGCGCAACCTGCTGGAGAACGCGCTGCTGCACGGCGATGCCGCGAGCCCCGTCGTTGTCCGGCTCGGGCCGGGGGAGGTCAGTGTCAGCAACGCCGGACCCGTGCTGCCGCCGGAGCGGCTGCGCACCCTCGGTACGCGCTTCGTCCGGCTCGGCGACGCGCGCGGCAGCGGGCTGGGCCTTGCCATCGTCCGCACCGTGGCGGAGCAGGGCGGTGGGAGCGTCGATTTCTTCTCCCCCGCCCGCGGCCGGGTGGACGGGTTCGAGGCGGTGCTGCGGCTGCCCGCCCCTGGGTGACGGCGCCGCGCGTCAGATCGCCTTCGGCGGCAGCGCGAGGTTGATGCTGACGTTCTTCACCTGCGTGAAGCTGTCGAGCATCCCCTCCAGCGACCATTCTCGGCCGATGCCGCTCTGCTTGAAGCCGCCATAGGAATGCCCCGG
>JAIYAI010000089.1 GCA_027489135.1 Acetobacteraceae bacterium | reverse complement strand
GGCGCTGCCCAGGCCGGCAGCGACGAGGCGCCGCCGGCGCAGGTAGTGCAGCGCGGCGCGCGACGGCGCGGCGGAGCGGGAAGGCGGCGCGGGCCGGCGGCGCAGGGCGTGCGTCGTCATGGGCGTCTCTCCTCCTGGATCACCGGGCTCAGTCGGCCGGCGTGATGCCGGCCTCGCGGATGATGCGGCCCCAGCGGGCGCGCTCGGCCTCGATCAGCGCCCGGGTCGCCGCGCCGTCGCGGAAGCGGCCGACGAAGCCCTGCCCGTCGAGCGCGCGGAACAGCGGCGTGCCGGGCTGGAGAAGCTGCTCGCACTCGGCCTGCAGGCGCAGCTGCGCCTCCGGCGGCATGGCGGCGGGCGCCATCAGCGCCATCCAGGACTGCACCTCGTAGCCCGGCAGGTTGGCGGCCTCGGCGATCGTCGGCACTTCCGGCAGCCAAGGCGCCCGCGCCGCGCCCGTCGTCGCCAGGATGCGGCCGAACCCGGCCTCCGCGACGGGCCGCGCGCCGTTCAGCCCATCGACGAAGCCGTCCAGGGTGCCGGCAATGAAGTCGGCGATGCCGGGCGCGATCCCGCGATAGGGCACATGCTGGATGTCGAGCCCGAGGCTGCGGCGGAACAATTCGAGCGTCAGGTGATGGGCGGAGCCGGTACCCGCGGAGGCAAAGCTGAGCCGGCCCGGATGCGCGCGGGCATAGGCAACGAGGTCGTCGAGGGTGCGGATCGGCAGGCGCGCGGCGATGGTGAGAAAAAGGGGAGCCTCGTTCACCTGTGCGACGGGGGCGAAGTCGCGCAGCGTGTCGAAGGCGAGCCGCGGGTTGAGTTCGTTGTTGATGGCGAGGTTGCCGATGTTGCCGAGCAGAATGGTGTGGCCGTCGGTCGCGCGCGCCGTCACCTCCGTTGCCAGGTTGCCGTTGGCGCCGGGACGGTTCTCGATCAGCACGGACTGGCCGAGGCGCTCGGCGAGGTGCTGCCCCACGAGGCGCGCCGTGATGTCGACGCCGCCGCCGGCGGCGAAGCCGATGACAATTCGGACCGGCCGTTGCGGCCACGGCGCCTGGGCGCGGCCGCGGGCGGCGAGGGTCGCGCCGAGGCTGCCGGCGACGAGGCGTCGGCGGCGCAGATAATGCAGCGCGGCCTGGGGCTTGCGGCGGGGGATCGGGGCGGGGCGGAGGCAGGGCACACCCATGGGTTCACCTTCCGGTCTGGAGGGAGAGGGGTCGTGCTCCGCGCCTGTTGGTTCGTTTGCTTGCGGGCTGTGCCATCATTTCCGATCCGCCCTGTCCTGTCCACCGTCGCGTCGCTGGACTTCGCCGCGCGCAGGGCCAGGATGGGGCCGATGCGCCGCATGGATCACGACCCCCGCCGCCCTGGCCGGCGCCCCCCGCGTCCCGACGCCCAGGGCGCCGCGCCCGCCGGCCTCCCCTGGCTGCACGGGCTGCACGCCGTCGCCGCCGCCTTGGCGAACCCGGCCCGGCGCCTCAAGCGCCTGGTGCTGACCGAGGAGGCCGAGGCGGAGCTGGCCCGCCGCGTCGCGCCGCCCTGGCGCATCGCCGCCGAACGCGCCGACAAGGGCCGCTTCGCCACCTTCCTGCCGCCCGATACGGTGCACCAGGGCGCCGCCCTGCTGGCCGAGCCGCTGCCGGACCTGCCGCTCGATGTCGTACTCGATCAGGCCGGGAACGGGCCGGTGCTGGTGCTCGACCAGGTGACGGACCCGCGCAATGTCGGCGCCATCCTGCGCTCCGCCGCGGCCTTCGGGGCGGCGGCGGTGGTCATGCAGGACCGCCACGCGCCACCGGAGACCGGGGCGCTGGCCCGCGCGGCGTCCGGCGCGCTGGAAGTCGTGCCGGTGGTGCGGGTGGTGAACCTGGCCCGGGCGCTGGAGGTGCTGAAGCGCGAGGGCTGCTGGGTGGTGGGGCTGGATGGCACGGCGCCGACGACCCTGGCGCAGGCCGGGCTGCAGGGGCGGCGCGTCGCGCTGGTGCTGGGCGCGGAGGGCGAGGGCATGCGCCGTCTGACGCGGGAGAATTGCGACGAGCTGGCGCGGCTGCCGATCAGCCCGGCGATGGAGAGCCTGAACGTCTCGGCCGCCGCGGCGGTGGCACTGTACGAGTTGGCGAGGGGGTAGCGGCCATGAACGACACCGCGACGCGGGTGCTGGAAAACCGGCGCGCACGGGCGCTGCTGCCCAGGCTGGGGCCTGCCGCGCCGGCGGACGAGGCGGCGGGCTACGCCGCGCAGCGCGCCCTGGCCGGGATGACGGGGGCCGTTCCGCCGCTCGGCTTCAAGATCGGCGCGACGACAAAGCAGATGCAGGGCTATCTGGGGCTCACGGGACCCGCGGCGGGCTTCGTGCCGCGGGAGAGCCTGCACCCGCAGGACGCCACCTTGCGCTTCGCCGACTTCGTGAAGGTGGGCGTGGAGTGCGAGATCGGCGTGCGCCTCGGCCACGACCTGCCGCCGGGGCCCTGCACGCCGGAGCAGGCCGGGGCGGCGGTGGCCGAGTGCTTCGCCGCCATCGAGATCGTCGAGAATCGCTACGAGGCTTTCCTGACCCTCGGCGCGCCGACACTGATCGCCGACCAGGTCTTCCATGCCGCCGGTGTCGCGGCGCCGCCGCAGCCGGGCTGGCGCGACCTCGACCTCGCCGCGGTGCAGGGGCGCTTCCGCTTCGACGGGGTGGAGCGGGCGACGGGCTTCGGGCGGGACCTGCTCGGCCACCCCTTCGCGGCGCTGGCCTGGCTGGCGGGCAGCGGGGCGGCGCGGGTCTTCGGCGGGCTGAAGGCCGGGCAGATGGTCTGGCTGGGATCGGTGACGCCGGCGATCTGGCTGGACGGGCCCTGTGCCGTGGAGGCGGATTTCGGGCCGCTCGGCACGGCGCGGCTGCGCTTCGTGTGAACGCGGGGCGCAACGCTTGGTCAATCAGCCCGGGGCAATATGCGGGGGCCGCCCGGGTGGGGCGGCATCCCCCCGCGACCGTGCCAGGATGGCGATCGACAATGGAAATGCCATGCCGCCCTCCGAATGGAACCAGTTGCCGGACGAGATGCAGCTTGTCCTGACCCGCGAAGCCCTGCGCCGCGCCGCCGAGACGCTGGCCGAACACGCCGAACTCCTCGCCGTCGAGATCGAGGAGGGGGCGTTGCACGACCGTGGCGGGCCGGACGCACTCAGGCTCTTCGCCGCGGTGGTGCGGGCGACGCAGCAGGAGGGCTTGATGGTGGCGGGGCATGCCTGACCGAGCGGGCGGATTATGCTAGAGATGCGGTCGGGCCGGGTTAGCACAGCGGTAGTGCAGCGGTTTTGTAAACCGAAGGTCGGGGGTTCAAATCCCTCACCCGGCATCATCAAATTTGTTGACTAAGATTTTGTAAATATTGGTTTTTTCTCGATTTCCATTTCGGATCAGCATCTTGGGCGGGTTGACGCTAAGCAGGGTGGTCAACGAATTTATGCACTAGCGTGCAACCAGGGTGCAACCAACGTCCGTTAGCCCGGGCTGCGTGTGAAACACCCGGCAATGACATGTCCCGAAGCTCATGGGGCGCTGCTGCGCTGGGTCCACACTATCCACCACGCTTTGCTTGACGGCTACGCCGCGCGGCGGGGTGCATACCGAGCTACAGCCAAGCGCACTTGTGTTGGAGGTTGTGGTGGAGAGAGGTGATCGGGTGGACGGCCCCTGCGCGGCATCGTGTGCCAACCTCGGAGCTGTCGAAGGCATCGAGCGAAAGGAGCCGTCCACCATGAAGACCACCGCTAGAGCGTTTCCGTCCTGACTGGAATCGCGGGGGCTTCCGAAACGGGTTGGGAGTGTGATTCATATGGCTCCGGCTGAGATGGAGCCGGAGCATGAGCGTGCGGCGTGGCAAGCCTTATGGCCAGGAGATGCGG
>JAIYAI010000069.1 GCA_027489135.1 Acetobacteraceae bacterium | reverse complement strand
GGCAGTTCGGCGGGCGCGGCGAGGCTGCGCGCGGCCAGATCCGCAAGCACCATCAGCGCCGCACCCAGCAGCGCCGCGCCGGGCAGCACCAGCCGATGGTCTGCCCCGAAGACGAGGCGTACCACATGCGGCACGACCAGGCCGACGAAGCCAATCAGCCCCGACAGCGCGACACCCGCGGAGACGGCGATCGCTGCCAGCGCCACCGCGACGCGCTTGGCCGCCTCCACCCGGATGCCGAGGTGGAAGGCCTCGCGCTCGCCGAGCGTCAACGCGTTCAGCGGGCGCGCCAGCGGCAGCAGCAGCAATGCCGGCAGCAGCACAAGCAGCAGCGCCACCGGAAGCTGCTGCCAGCGCGCACCGGCCAGGCTGCCAAGGGTCCAGAAGGTGATGTCGCGCACCTGCCGGTCGTCCGCGATGAAGACCAGCAGCCCGGTCAGTGCGCCGCAGAGCGCGTTCACCGCGACTCCCGCCAGCAGCAGCGTGGCGACCCCTGTCACCCCGCTGCGCGTGGCCAGGCGCGCGATGATCAGCGTGGCCGCCAGCCCGCCCGCGAAGGCCGCCAGCGGCAACAGCCACAGGCCCAGCAGTCCCGCCCTGCCGCCGAACAGCCCGGGCCCGAGGACGATCGCCGCCACCGCCAGCAACGCTGCCCCGGCGGAGACGCCGATCAGGCCGGGATCGGCCAGCGGATTGCGGAATAGCCCCTGCATCACGGCGCCGGAGAGGGCCAGCCCCGCCCCGAGGATCGCCGCCAGCAGCACCCGCGGCGCCCGCACCACGCCCAGGATCGCGGCATCCCGGGCATGCTCCGCCGGCAGTGGCGCGATGCCCAGCAGGTCGGCGAGTGTCGCTGCCAGCCCGGGCAGCGTCACGGCCGCAGGGCCGAGCAGCACGCCCGCCAGCATGGCCAGCAGCAGCCCCGCGAGGCCGCAGCCGAGCAGCGGCGCAAGCCGCGGGCCCAGGTGGACGCCGTGGACTGCCGCAGGGCGCGGCGCCGGGCTCAGGCCTGTACCGTCCATGGCCGTTCCGGCAACACGGGAAGGGGCAGCGCGGGATGCAGCAGCGCGGCAAGATCGCGCCGGGCATGGGCGGCGCGAGGACCGAAGTTCAGCATGTAGGGTCCGTCGAGCGCCAGGATGCGGCGCGCCGCCGCGGCCGGCGTGACCGCGAGCGCCGGAATCCGCAGCACGGCGTCGACGCCACCCGCCTCCTGCAGGGCGTGGGACATCATCAGGATGACGTCCGGCGCCAGCATCGCCGCGCCCTCGGCCGAAAGCGAGCGATAACCGGCGAACTGCCGCACCGGGTTGTCGCTACCCACCGCGGCGATCATCGCATCCGCATGGGTGTCGCGGCCCGAGACCAGCGGCGTGCCGCGCGCGGTCGACAGGACGAAGAGCACGTTCGGCCGCGCCCGGGCCGCAGCGATCGGCCCGTCCAGCAGCGCCCAGTCGGCTGTGAGCGCCGCAGCCAGGGGGGCGGCATCGATGCCGAGCGCGCGGCCGATCGCAACGGCCTTCGCGGACGGCGCGCCCGCGCCGGCGCCGTCCTCCACCGTTGCGATCGGCATCCGCGCGGCGCGCAGCACCTCCACCACCTCGCGCGGCCCGGCATCGCCAGAGAGCAACAGCAGGTCGGGATGCAGCGAGACGATGCCCTCGGTCGGCAGGGCGCGCATGTAGCCGATCTGCGGCAGGCTGCCGGCCGCCACCGGATAACGGCTGGTGCTGTCCACCGCGACGACATGGCTGCCGGCGCCGAGCGCGAAGACGGTCTCCGTCAGCGCACCGCCGATCGAGACGATCCGGCCGGGCGTCGCGGCGCGGGCAGGGCTGGCAAGCAGCACGCCCGCGCCAAGCGCCGGCAGGGCGCGCCGTCGCAGCGGGAAGGCGGGAGGTCTGGTCATGGCGGCGCCTCGTCGTGATGCGCGGCGATCTCCTGCGGCGCGCAGCCGAAGCGCAGCAGGGTGCCGTGCGGGTCGATTGTGGGGAGTTCCTGCATGTCCCAGGGCTTCACCTCGAAGGCGGCGAGCCCGGGAATCGTCCGTGCAGCATATGCCGCATAGAGCGCCGGCACCTGGCCGCCGCGCATGCAGCAAAGCGTGTGCTCGGGATGGGTGCGATCGCGCGCTGGCCAGGGGTGTAACGCCATCGAGTCGCGCCGGAGGATCGCGTCGTCGCCGCGAGGCTCGCCGGCGCAGCCGCGTTGATCGACGGCGAATCGCAGCGCCTCGGCGATGTCGAGCGGGGCGAGCCCGGGGATGTGGCGGGTGGGATCGGTCATGCGAGCGCCCCCGGGTGGGCGCCAGGGAGGCCGCAGTGGCGCCGCATGTCGCGGCCGGCGCACCGCATCCGCGTTGGGCAGTGCGGTCCCGTCGGGGTGACCTCGCTGATCCGGCCAAGGCCGTCTTCGACGGCCGGATGGACATGGTGGGTGGCCAGCCGGCGCGGCTGCGGGCGGCGCGGTGCCGTGCCCGGCCTGGCCCGGACGATGCGGCGATGCGCCATCTCGGCGCGGTCCCGCAGCTCGGCCATCCGCCCATGGCACGGGGCGTCCTGACCGACCTTCCGCGATCCGACGTCGCAGAGCACGGGCTGGCACGGGCAGGCCGAGCATGGCGTCCGACCAGCCCTCCGGCCCCGTGGCCGGCACGCGGCACGCGGTCGCTCCTTCCCCGACCCGGTCACGCCGCTGCGGCCCGCAACGGGTGGCTGGCAGCGACCTGGTCGACGATCGACCGCCACGCCGCCAGTTCCGGCTTGCCCAGCTTGCGCGCCCCGAACAGCTGCGCGATCACGCCGCCCGCCGTGTCGAGCAGTTCGATGCTGGTCACCGGGCCGTCATCGGTCGGCTTCACCACGCGCCAGGCGGAGGCGATGCCGGTCTCCCGCAGATGCAGGTTGAAGTCCGGGTCGAGCACGTTGAACCAGCCGCCTTGCGAGGGCATCAGCCGCTCCACCGGGCCGGTATGGATCTGGATCGCCGAGCGGTTGCCGACGAAGACCATGATCGGCACGGCCGCGCCGGCTGCCAGGGTGAGCGTGGCGCGCGCCGCTGCGGCGGGATCGAGCGGTAGCGCGAGGTCGCCGCCGGCGAGGCCGAGCGCCTGCCGCCGGGTCGCCCCATGGCGCTTGAGCATGCCGAAGAAGTCGTGCGTGTCGCGGAGGGCAAGCCAGTCCGCGCGGAGCGCCTCGCCGTCGACCTTAGCCTCGGCTTCGGGCGGCTCGGGCATGGCCGGGCTCTGGGGCGGGTCAACGGTGTCAGCTGCGGCAAAGCTAGTCATCAGCGCCGCCCAGGCGGTCATGTCGGTCCGGCCCTCCACGGCGAAGACCTTGTGCACGGCCTCGCCATCGCGATCGAAGATCTGGATCGAGGGCCGGGCGCCGGCCACGGCGAAGGCGTGCGTCCAGCGGCCCGGAAACAGGCGGAGATCGATATCAGGGCCGAGCACCAGGATATGGCCCGGGCCGGACGAGACGTCCTCGAACCGGCCGTGCCGCTCATGCACCGCGAAGTCGTTGCGGGTCAGCGCCATGATCGGGCCGAGCGTCCGGAAGGCGAGGATCATCGCCGCCCAGTACGGACGCAGCGGTCTCGCCGTCCCGGTCACGCCGCTGGCGACCAGCGCGGCCTCCGTCGTCGCAAGCCGCGCCGCCGCGTCACGGGCGCGCAGATGCGGCACCGTGCTGCGCAGCGCTTCGTAACGTTCGGCAAGGTTCGACATGGCTCGGCCTCCTGGTCCTGTCATCGGCGGGGTGATCGGGTGCGCCTGCATCGCGCGTCAGTGCAGGCGGAAATGCACGGGAACCTCGACCCAGGCGTGGATCCGCCGGCCGTTCCGCGAGGCGGGCTGGAACGCCCAGCCGCGCACCGCCGCCAGCGCCGCGCCGTCGAGAAGCGGATGGCCGGAGGAGCGGTGCACGCGCATCTCCCGGGGGTCACCCTCGGAATCGAGCAGCGCCCGGACGACGACCGTCCCCGTGAGGTCGAGTTCGACGGCGCGCCGAGGATATTCGGGCGGGCGCGGCGCGCGACGGAAACGCGGCGCGACGATGAGCGGCGGATCGTCGTTCGGCTCGACGCCACCGGCAGTCGGGCCCTCC
>JAIYAI010000404.1 GCA_027489135.1 Acetobacteraceae bacterium | reverse complement strand
TCCATGGGCTCGAGGCTGACGATGTCGGGCGACCAGAATTCCTCCCCGGCCTCGTCGAACTTCCCGTCCTTGCAGAGCGTGGCGAAGCGCGTGGCAATCGCGGCGGTGTCCATCGGTCCGTCTCCCTGTCTGGTGGTGCCAGGGAAGCATAGGCGCATGAGTCGACGTATGATGTTCACGTTATGTTTCTATGCCAGGGGCACGCGGCCGGCGAGGATCCCGGCGCTTGACCACGCGCATCGCGGCCTGCCAGACCGGATCGCATGCGATGCGAGGCCATGCCGTGACCGAGGGCGAAGCGGGACGCGGCGGCAGATTGTGGCGCCTGCTGCTCGGCAGCGTGCTGGCGGGCCTCGGCATCGGTGTGCTGGGCACGCTGTTCCGCATGGGTCTCTCCTGGGCACAGGGCCTGCGCGAGACCTGGATGGCCGAGGCGATCGCCTCGCCGGAATACGGCCTGGCCGCCACCGTCGGCGCCATCGCACTCGCCGCCATGGTCGCGCGCTGGATGGTGGTGCGCTTCGCCCCGATCGCCGCCGGCAGCGGCGTGCAGCATGTCGAAGCCGTCATGCGCGGGGAGGCCGCGCCGGCCCCCGCCGCCGTCGTGCCGGTGAAGTTCTTCGGCGGTCTGCTGGCCATCGGCTCCGGCCTGCCGCTGGGGCGGGAGGGGCCGACGGTGCAGATGGGGTCCGTCGCCGGCAGCGTCGTGGCGACGCGCCTCGTCCATGACGAGCAGGACCGCCGCGCCATCATGGCCGCCGGCGCCGGCGCCGGCCTGGGCGTGGCGTTCAACGCGCCGGTGGGTGCGACCGTCTTCGCCTTCGAGGAACTGACCCGCCGCTTCGACGAGCGCCAGGTCTTCGCCGTGCTCGCCGCGGCCTGGGTGGCGGTGGCGCTGATGCGCTGGGTGCTGGGGGATGCGCTGGTGCTGGATGCCGGCAAGCCCTTCGACCAGCCGCTGGACCAGTTGCCCTTCCACATGCTGTTCGGCGCCGCTCTGGGGCTGGTGGGCGCCGGCTATTCCTGGCTGACGGTCCGCATGCTGGACCTCGCGGAGTCCGCCCGCCGCATCCCCTCCGTGCTGCGCGCCGGCATCATCGGCGGCGTGGTCGGCGCGGTCGGCTTCTACCTGCCCGTGGTGATCGGCGGGGGCGAGGACCTGGCGATGGTGATCCTGACCCAGGTGGAGGCGCCGGGGATCCTCTTCGCCATCATCCTGCTGCGCTTCGTGCTGGGTCCGCTCGCCTATGCCGCGGGCACGCCGGGCGGGCTGTTTGCGCCGCTGCTGATCCTGGGTGCCGCCTGCGGCGCGCTGGCGGCCGGCATCGCGCCGCCGGGCGACTGGGTGCCGACGCCCCAGGTGCTGGCGATCGTCGGCATGGCGGGGCTGTTCACCGCGGTGGTGCGGGCGCCGCTGACCGGGATCGTGCTGGTCGTCGAGATGACGGGGCGCGCCGACTGCGCCCTGCCCATGCTGGCGGCCTGCCTGATGGCGAGCGTCACGGCGACGCTGGTCGGCAGCCGGCCGATCTACGACGTGCTGCGGGAGCGGATGTTGGCCCGCTGACAGGTCACGGGCCGGGGACGTCGCAGAGATACTGCCGCACCGGGTAGCGCTGCGACGCATAGGCCGGGCAGAAGCTGCGGACGACGGGATCGAGCAGGTGGAACAGCTCCTTCCGCTCGGCGTTCAGCGCCTCCAGCCGCTCCCGCGCTGCCTCGGCCTCCACGGCGAGCTTCGCGAGATCGATCGTCAGCAGCTTCCGGTCGCGGACGATGAAGGTGCCGCCGACCATGACGTGGCGGATCGCCGTGCTGTCCTCGGCGTGCACCAACTGGTTGATGGTGCCGTTCATCGGCATGTAGTGCGGGTGGGCGAGGTCGAGGAAGACGATGTCGGCCTTCATCCCCGGCGCGATCGCGCCGATATCGGTGAAGCCGAGCGCCTTCGCCGAGTTCACCGTCGCGGCGTTCCAGACCTCCTCCGCGCTGGCCCAGAGGCTGGGTTCAGGCGTCTGCACCGCGGCGAGCTGGAAGGCGGCGCGGATCGCCTCGTACATGTTGGAGGTGTCGGAGGAGGAGACGCCGTCCGTCCCGATGCCCACATTCACCCCGAGGTCGAGCGCGCGCCTCAAGCGGAACATGCCGTTGCCGAGCCGCATGTTGCTGCCCGGGTTGTGCGCGATGGAGGCGCCCTTGGCCGCCATCAGCCGGAGGTCGTCATCGGTCAGCCAGATGCCGTGCGCCGCCGAGAAATGCGGCCCGATCATGCCGAGGCTGTCCATATGCGCGATCAGCGTCTTGCCGTAGCGCTGGATGCCGGCCAGCGCCTGCAGCTTGCTCTCGCCGACATGGGTCTGCATCGGCGTGCCGAATTCGGAGGCCAGCTTCTGGCAGCCGCACATGAATTCATCGGCGCAGTGCAGCGGGATGGTCGGCGCGACGGCGGCGCGGATATCCGCCGATCCCCACTTCCAGCCCTGCAGCACCTGCTTCATCACGCCGAGCGTCGCGTCATAGGCAGCGGGGCGGATGGTATCGACGCGCCTCTTCAACGCGTCCGGCAGAGCATCCATCAGCCCGGGGATGGCGTCGAAGACGGTGCGGTCGGCGACCATCGGCGCGATGACGGCGCGCAGCCCGACCTCGGCATAGCCCTCGGCTGCGGCGTCGAGCCCCTCCACCGTCGGCAGCGGCGCCTCCGCGTGCAGGTCGTAGCAGGCGGTGACGCCCTTCAGCGCCATTTCCGCTGCGACGATCTGCACCGATAGCTTCTTGTCCTGGAGGGACCGTCCGCCCCCGGTCCAGGGGCCCGCCGCCAGCAGCGTCTCCAGCGTCCAGCGATCGGCATGGCCGCGCGCGAGGCCGCCATGGCCATGGGTATGCGCATTCACCAGGCCGGGATGGATCAGCATGCCCGTCGCGTCCTCGACGCGGGCATCCGCCGGCACGGGCAGGTTGGTGCCGACCGCCTTGATGACGCCGTCGGTGATGAGGACATCGGCCGCTTCGGCGCGGCGCTTCGCCGGATCGACGAGCTTCGCCCCTTTGATGAGAATGCTTCCTGGCGCGTTCCTGGCCATGTCGTTGGGCTCCGCTGCTGCAAGGTCCGGGGAAAACTGGCGGGGTGGGTTCGGGAGGGGCTCCGCCCCTCCCGCATCAGGCGGCGGGCGGTGCGCCGGTCTGCGCGCCGCTGGACCAGGGGAAGAGGAGGCGCTCGGTCAGCGCCACGGCCTGGAACAGCAGAATGCCCATGACCGCGAGGATCAGCACCGCGCCGAAGGCGAGCGGGGATCGGAAGAAGGCCATCGACGTCTGGATCAGGTAGCCCAGGCCGGCATCGGCCCCGACGAACTCCGCCACCACCGCCCCCACGACGCTGAGGGCCGCTGCCACCTTCAGCCCGCCGAAGACGAAGGGCACGGCATAGGGCAGGCGGATGCGCACCAGTTCCTGCACCCGGCCGGCGCGGCAGGCGCGGCCGAGCTCGATCAGCTCGGGCGGCGTCGCCAGCAGGCCGGCGACGGAGGCGACGACGAGGGGGAAGAAGGCGACCAGGAAGGTCACGATGATCCGCGGCAGCTCGTTGGCGCCGAGCGCCACCAGCAGGATCGGGGCGAGGGCCACCTTCGGGATCGACTGCGTCACCACCAGCAGCGGGTAGAGCGCCGCCGAGATGGCCGGCGATGCCGCGATCAGCATCGCCAGCGGCAGGGAGATCACCACGCTCGCCGCGAAGCCGAGCAGCACGGTCACCAGCGTGGCGAGCGTATGGTTCAGCACGGTCGGCCAGACCGCGATGGTCGCGGTCCAGACCGCGCTCGGCGCCGGCAGGATGAACTCGCGGATGCCGAAGGCATGCACGGCCGCTTCCCACAGCAGCAGCACGCCGATGGTGGCGATCCAGGCGGGGGCCGCGGCGCGGAGGCGCGCGGCCCAGCGGCTAGGCCGCCGCGGCGCGGCGCTCGCCGAAGATGCGGTCGCGGATGCGGCGGGCGCAGCGCTGGAACTCATCACTCCCCTCCTGGTCGAAACTGCGCGGGCGCGGCAGCCCGACCTCCACGATATCGGCGATGCGGCCCGGCCGCGGCGACATCACCACCACCCGGTCGGCGAGCAGCACCGCCTCCGGGATCGAATGCGTCACGAAGATCACGGCCATCCGGCGTTCGCCCCAGAGGCGGAGAAGCTCGAGGCTCATCTCCTCTCGCGTCAGGGCGTCGAGCGCGCCGAAGGGCTCGTCCATCAGCAGCACGCGCGGGTTCTGCAGCAGGGCGCGGCAGATCGCGACGCGCTGCTGCATGCCGCCCGAAAGCTCGCTCGGCAGCTTGGTCTCGAAGCCCTTGAGGCCGGCGGTGGCCAGCAGGGCGCGGGCGCGGTCCTCGGTATCGGAGCCCGCCTTGCCCATGAGCCGCAGCGGGAAGGTGACGTTGCGCAGCACATCGGCCCAGGGGAGGAGGGTCGGCGCCTGGAAGACCATCGCCGTGTCCTCGCGCGGCGCCGTCACCGCCTGGCCCTGCAGCGTCACCGTGCCGGTGCTGGCCGGCACCAGCCCCGCGACCAGGCGCAGCAGCGTCGACTTGCCGCAGCCCGAGGCGCCGACGATCGCCACGAACTCCCCGTCCGCGACGGAGAGGGAGACGTCGCGCAGCGCCTCCACTTCCGCCCCGTCGCGGCCGCGGAAGGTCTTGCCCGTATGGGCAAGCCCGATCATGGCAGGTAGCTGAGGTCGATGGCCTGGCGGACATCCCAGTCCGCCGGCAGGCCCTGCGAGGCGGCCACCTGCTGCCAGGTGAAGGCGAGGCGGTCATCGGCCTGCCGGCCCAGCCCGGTGGCGCGCTGGTGGTCGTTGAAGACGTAGGTCATCGTCGCGCGCAGGCTGCCCTGGCAGTCGTCCAGCTCGACCTCCGGGTTGCGCTGGACGTGCAGGCGGCAGGCGGCTTCCTGGTTCTCGTTCGCCCAGGTCAGCGCGGTGGTGGCGCCGCGCAGGAAGCGGCGCACCAGGTCGGGGTTGCGCTGGATGATCTCGTCCGTCGTGATCAGGGTGGTGGCGTAGATCGCGAAGCCGGTCTCGACGAAGGGCAGGACGATGATTTCCTCCCCGGCGCGGCGCGCGGCCTTGTTCTGGTAGTAGTGGTGGATCGCGAAGAAGGGCGCGGCGTCCACGCGCTTGCCGATCAGCATCGCCGCCATCGCCGACGCATCGGTGTTGACCCAGGTGATGCGCTCCGGGTCGGTGCCGGCACGGCGCGCGATCTCGGGGAAGTAGAGGCGGTGGCTGTTGCCGGGGGTGATGGAGATGCGCTTGCCCTCCAGCCCGCGGAAATTGGTGATGCCGGAGGAGCGCAGCACGAAGAGGCTGTGCGGCGAATGGGTGTAGATCTGCATGATGCTGCGCACCGGCGTGTTCTGCCGCGCCCGCGCCGTCATCACCGCGCTGATGTCGGCGACGCCGAACTGCGCCGTCCCGGCCGCCACCTTCGTGACCGTGTCGCCGGAGCCATAGCCGCGGGTCAGCGAGAGCTCGATCCCCTGCTCGCGCCAGGCGCCCCGCGCGGCGCCGGAGAAATAGGCGGCGTGCTCACCGGTAGGGATCCAGTCGAGCTGGAGCAGGACGCGGTCCTGGGCGGCGGCGGGCAGGGCGCCGAGGCCCCAGGCCAGCACCGCGGCGGCAAGCGTGCGGATCTTCATTCTTCTCTCTCCCGGGCCCCGGCCCGCATCACAGGACGAAACGCGCCCCGGCGCAATGGACTTGCGCGGGGTCACGTGTTGAGGTTCTCGCGCAAGGTCGTGCCCGCATACTCCTTGCGGGTCAGGCCGCGGCGCTGCAGTTCCGGCACGACGATCTCGATGAAGTCGCGCAAGGTGCCGGGGGCGGCGAAATTCTTCGAGAGGATGATGCCGCCGTTGCGGCCGCCGGCCTCGTGGATCTCCTCGAAGCGGTCGGCGATCTCGGCGGCGGTGCCGATCACATGCGCGGCGCGCTGGCCGATGAAGCGGCGGCCCATCTCCTCGACCGTCGTTTCGGGCCCCTCGGTCGCGATGATCTCGAGGAAGCTGCCCCAGTGGACCTGCTCCGCCTGCACGAGTTCCGCGGCGTCGGAGAGGCGCATGTCCGGGCGCAGGACGGAGAAGTCGATACCGAAATGGAAGGACAGCTCGATCATCCCAGCATTCGGCGGCAGGCTGTCGAGGAAGCGGCGCTCCTTCTCCATCGCCTCCGCCTTGGTGTGGCCGGGCTGCACCCGCACCAGCCAGAGCACGCCGAGGTCGCGCGGGCTGCGGCCATGCTTGACCAGCAGCCGGTCCAGCTCCGCCCGATGGGCCGCGATGCTGTCGAGGCTGCGGCGCGCGACGAACTGAAGGTCGGCGTAGCGCGCCGCCAGGTCCATCCCGTCCGGCGACTGGCCGGCCTGGATGATGACGGGTCGTCCCTGGCGGGACGGGATGACCGGCAGCGGCCCGCGCACGTTGAAATGCTTGCCGCGATGGTTCAGCAGATGGACCTTGCTGGGGTCGGCGAAGACGCCGTTCTCCCGGTCCATGACGATCGCATCGGGCTCGACGCTGGCCCAGAGGTCGGTGACGACCTTCATGTGCTCCCGCGCCCGGTCGTAGCGATCGGCGGCGGAGGGCATCCTGTCGTAGCCCCAATTCGCCGCCTCGTTCTTGTAGGCCGAGGTCACGGCGTTCCAGCCGACGCGCCCGCCGGTGATGTGGTCCAGCGAACTGAACACGCGGGCAACATGGAAGGGGTGGTGGTAGGTGGTCGACATGGTGGTGCCGAAGCCGATGTTCGGCGAGGCCTCCGCCATCACCGGGATCATCGGCAGCATGTCGTGCTTGGGCCAGCGGATGCCGTGGCGCAGCGCGGCGTCGAAGTTGCCGCCATAGATCTCCGGCGTCTCGGCCGCATCGCCGAAGAACAGCATGTCGAAGCGCCCGCGATGGGCGATGCGGGTGACCTCCTTGTAGAAGTCCGGGCCGTAGTACTGGTAGCCCTGCCAGGAGCCCGGCGTCTTCCACAGGTGGTCGGTGTGGATGAAGGAGATGTCGGCCGCGAGGTGCAGCGTCTCGGACAGGCACATGGCGCGATCCCCTCAGCCCTGCCGCGGCAGCCAGAACAGGCAGCGCCGGCCGGACCAGACCACCAGCGCATGCATCGCCACGCCCAGCAGCGACAGCACCACCAGCACGGCGAAGACGCCGGCGGAATGCATGCGCGAGCCGTAGATGTTGATCAGCGTGCCCAGGCCCACCGTGGTGCCGGAACCCAGCATCTCGGCCACCACCGCGGCCGTCAGGGACAGCACCAGGCAGACCTCGAAGCTGGCGAAGACATAGGGCAGCGCGACATAGGCCTTCACCCGCCGCAGCGTCTGCCAGCGCGTCGCCCGCAGCGCACGCATGAGTTCAAGCTGCTCCTCCGGCGCGCTGTCGAGGCCGGCCAGGGTGTTCACCAGCACCGGGAAGAACATGATGCTGATGACCAGCGCGACCTTGCTCTCGATCCCGAAGCCGAACCAGATGAGGAAGAGCGGCGCCACCGCCACCTTCGGCACCGCCTGCAGCGCCACGATATAGGGCCGCAGCAGCACGCGCAGCGGCGCGCATTCGCTCAGCAGCACGGCCAGCGCGATGCCGGTGACGGAGCCGATGACGAAGCCGCCCAGCGTCTCCAGCAGCGTGATGCCCGTCGCCTCGACCAACCCGCCTTCCAGGAACAGCGCCCAGAGTGTCTCCAGCACCTCGATGGGGGAGGGGACGATGCGCGGGTCGACCTCCAGCCAGCGCACCAGGGCTTCCCATGCGGCAAGCCCGCCCAGGATCTGCAGCACGCCGATGCCGAGCCGCGTGACCTGCGGCGGCAGGCGGGGCCGGGTGCGGGGCGCCGCGGCGGTGGCCGGGCTGTCCGTGATCCCGCTCATCTCAGTGCGGGATCATGGCGCGGAGCTCCGCGCCGATGCGGGCGAAGGCGGGCTCGCCCCGCGTCGCCTCGCTGCGCGGCCGGGCGAGGGGGATGGCGATGTCGGCGATGATCCGGCCCGGCTTCACGCCCATCACCAGCACGCGGTCGGAGAGATAGACCGCCTCCGCGATGTCGTGGGTGACGAAGAGGACCGTGGGGCGGTTGCGTTCCCAGATCGCGAGCAGCTCGTCGTTCAGGTGCTCGCGCGTCAGGGCATCGAGCGCGCCGAAGGGCTCGTCCATCAGCAATACGCCGGGGTCCTTCAGCAGGGCGCGGGCGATGGCGACGCGCTGCTGCATGCCGCCCGACAGCTCGTTCGGCATGCGGCCCCCCGCTTCGGGCAGGCGGATCATGGCCAGCAGGGCATCGACGCGGGCGGCGATCTCGGCGGCGGACCAGCGGCCCTCGAGCTCCGCCGGCAGGGCGATGTTCTGCCGCACCGTCATCCAGGGCAGCAGCACGGGGCGCTGGAAGGCGATGCCGACCATCGGGTCCGGCCCCGCCACGCGCCGCGCATCGATCCAGGCGCCGCCGGTGCTGGCCGGCGTCAGCCCCGCCACCACCCGCAGCAGCGTCGACTTGCCGCAGCCGGAGGGGCCGAGGATGGAGACGAACTGCCCCGGCGGGATGGTGAAGTCGATGCCGGAGAGCGCAAGGGTCTCGGTCCCGTCGCGGCCGGTGAAGCGCTTGGCGAGGCCGGAGACCCGGACCTCTCCTTCCGGCGCTGCCTCGACCTGCGCCGCCGCGCTCACCGGATGTCCTTGCCGCGGTCGAACTGGTTGAAGGCGGCGGTGAAGTCGTTGGTGAAGTAGTTGGCAGGATCGAGCGGGGTCGAGATCAGCTTCGTGTCCAGCAGGTTCTTCACGTGGCGCTGCCAGGTCGGCAGTTCCTGCATGCCCCATTGGAAGTCGGCGGGAAGCTCGTCGACCCGCATCTGCTCGGCCGTCGCGCGCAGGATGTTGAGTTCCTTCTTCGTGGCATCCGCCCGGTTCTGGCCGGGCAGCGGACCGCGCGTCGGATAGGTGCGCCAGAAGGACTGCATCAGCAGCTCGGGCTTGGCCTTCAGCACCACGGCGGAGCGGGCGAGGCCGCGGCCGAGGCTGGTGATGATGTCCGGATTCGCCCTGATGAACTCGTCCGTCGCGCCGAGGCCGATGCCGTAGTAGCCGGTCTGCCAGGGGGCATCGGGGATGCGGCGGACCTGGTAGCCCGCATTCTCATAGGCCGCGAAGAGCCCGGGCCAGGCGATGAAGGCGTCGATCTGGCCGCTCTTCAGCGCCTCCATCGAGGCCACACCATAGCCGGTGGCGACCTCCTTCGCCTCGGTGATGGTGGTGCCTTCCTCCTTCATCCGGGTGTCGACGAAGGCGACCATGGCCGGCGAGTTGGCGGGGAAGCCGATGGTCTTCCCCTTGAGGTCGCCGAAGCGCCGGATCGGCGAATCCGGCCGCACGATCGCACCCCAGATCTGCTTGCGCGCGATCACGTAGAAGAGGCGGATCGGCACGGGCTGGGTCTGCGCCGCGAGCAGCAGCGCATCCGGCGTGATCTGCCCGGCCTGGGCGCGTCCGGAGAGGACAAGCTGGATCACCTGGCCCGTGGTGGGCGCGGTCTGGATCGTCACGTCCAGCCCGCCCTCCTTGTA
Source organism: Acetobacteraceae bacterium (assembly GCA_027489135.1). Classification (GTDB taxonomy): domain Bacteria; phylum Pseudomonadota; class Alphaproteobacteria; order Acetobacterales; family Acetobacteraceae; genus JAIEOP01. The sequence continues at coordinate 1,276 of JAIYAI010000404.1, read as the reverse complement.
CCAGCCCTGCTGCGCCGCGTAGGGGCCGTAGGGCTGGTAGGAGACGTCCTGGTCCGAGGTGCTGAGCACGATGGTCGCGCGCTTCGCCTGCGCCCGCGCGATGGAGGGGGCGGTCAGCGCCGCGGCACCCAGCAGGATGGCCCGGCGTCGCGGCCGGATCTGGTACGCCGTCATGGAGGTCTCCCGACAGGCCAGGCGGCAGCGCCGCCTCCTGCCAGGAGCGTCACCGCAAGGGCCGGCCGTGGACAACCCGCTGCACCGCGGGAATCAGGGCCCGCTACCCCGCCTGTGCCGCCCATCGCGGCACCCTGCCTCCCGTGAGGGCAGCACGGGCGGATCCTCGATAGCTACCGCCGGAACCTCAACGCCACGCCGCGTTCCTTCCAGCCCGCCTCGATCACGTCGATGTCGCAGAGGCCGGAGGGGTCGGCCTTGCGTGGCGCCATCGCCAGCCCCGGTGCCCGCTGCTCGCGCCAGATCGCCAGCAGGCGGCGCAACTCGTCCAGTGGCAGGGCGTGGTCGTCGACGCGCAGGTCGAGGTCGGGGAAGTCTTCCGTCGTCACCAGCTTCATCGCCGCCGATTGCCGGCCGCGCTTGTCGCCGCCCGCTGCCTCGCCGGCGTCGAGCGCGGCCATCAGGCGTTCCGGCAGCGGCAGGCCGGCGAGGCGCGCGAAGGCGGCGGCGGTGTCCTGCACCACCGCCGCGCCGGCCAGCATGTTGCCGGCGACGGAGAAGCCCTCGTGCTCCCCGACATCGCCGCACCAGTCGATGCAGTTGGCGCCGGTGAAGGCGGCGGTGCGGCCGTGCCGGTCCACCGCATGCACCTGCCGGATGCCGCGCCCGCGGTCGCCGGCCAGCGCGCTCTCGATGGCGTCGACGGGTGCGAGGCCGCGTTCCATCGCATCGAGGATCGCGGGGCCGAGGTAGCGGTTGGTGAAGCTCTGCGTGCTGACGGCGCCGACGCCGGCGCGGACATAGGGGCAGCTTGCGCCGACGGCGAAGGCGCAGGTGGTGACGGCGACGGCGAAGGCGCCGGTCGCAGGGTCATGGGCAACCACCGACCAGGTCATAGGCTTTGCTCCTGTTGGTCGCGGCGGGCCGATCCAGACCGGCGCGCCTGCGGCGCTCCGGTCATCGGGCCGCAGATCAGATGGCGGGCCGATTCAGACCGTCGCGCCTGCGGCGCTTCGGTCATCGGACCGCTAGAACCGCTCCGCGCGATAGGGTGTGGCATCCACGAAGGGCGTCTCGCCCGACATCATTTCCGCCAGCATGC
>JAIYAI010000618.1 GCA_027489135.1 Acetobacteraceae bacterium | reverse complement strand
TGCAGCACATCGTGGAGCTCGGCTCCATGCACCCGCACATGATCGGCACGCCGGGCGTCTATGTCGACCGCGTCGTGCAGGTCGACCGCGGCGCGCCGTGGGTGTGAGGGCGCTGGTCTGCCGCGCCTACGGGCCGGCGGACACTCTTGAGATCGGCGAGCTTCCCGAACCCGTCGCCGGCCCCGGCGAGGTGGTGATCGCGGTCGCCGCCGCCGGCGTGAATTTCCCCGACACGCTGATCGTCGAGGGCCGCTACCAGTTCAAGCCCGCGCCCCCCTTCGCCCCGGGCGGCGAGGCGGTCGGACGTGTGCTCTCGATCGGCCCCGGCGTCACGCGCTTCCGCCCCGGCGACCGGGTCGGTGCCGTGACTCTCTGGGGTGGTTTTGCCGAACGGGTCGCGGTGCCGGAAACCCGTGTGGTGCCGCTGCCCGAGGGTCTCGACGATATCACCGCCGCCGCGATGCTGCAGGCGCATGGCACGGCGATCCACGCGCTGCAGGACCGCGCCGTGCTGCGCCCCGGCGAGCGCCTGCTGGTCCTTGGCGCTGCCGGTGGCACCGGCCTTGCCGCCGTTGCGCTGGGCGCCGCCATGGGTTCGCGCGTCACTGCTGCCGCGGGGTCGGAGGCCAAGTGCGCCATCGCGCGGGAGCACGGGGCGGCGGAGACGATCTGCTACGCGGATGGCGAGCTGCGTGCCGCGCTGAAATCCGCTGCGCCGCAAGGCTTCGACGTCGTCTTCGACCCGCTCGGCGACAGCTTCACGGAAGCCGCGCTGCGCGCCACGGCCTGGGAGGGGCGGCTTCTGATCGTTGGCTTCGCGGCCGGGCAGATCCCCCGCCTGCCGGCCAACCTGGTCCTGCTCAAGGGCTGCCAGGTCATGGGCGTCTTCTGGGGCTCCTTCGTCGAGCGCGATCCGGCCCGCCACGCCGCCAACCTGGAAACGATGGCCGGATGGCTCGCCGGAGGCCGCCTGCACCCGCCGCGCGTCGAGGCGGTGCTGCCGCTGGACCAGGGCGTCGAGGCGCTGCGCCGCATCGCCGCCCGCGACGTCCGCGGCAAGCTTGTCCTGACCACCGGGGGCTGAGGCGCTCTTGCCCAAGCGCCTGTCCCGCTTGCATTCTCCCTTGAACGAGGAGGTCCCGTGATGCAGCCCTTCACCCGCGACCAGATGGCCCGCAAGGCCGCCGATGACATTCCCGAAGGCTGGTGCGTCAACCTCGGCATCGGCATCCCGACCATGGTGGCGAACCATGTGCCGGAGACGCGCGAGGTGATCTTCCAGTCCGAGAACGGCGTCATCGGCATGGGCCCGGCGCCGTCGAAGGAGAACGAGGACCCCTGGCTGATCAATGCCGGCAAGCAGTTGATCACCCTGGCGAAGGGCGCGTCCTTCGTCGGCCATGCCGACAGCTTCGCCATGATCCGCGGCGGGCATATCGACCTCTGCGTCCTCGGCGCCTTCGAGGTGGCGGAGAACGGCGACCTCGCCAATTGGGCGACCAGCGAGAACGACACGGCCCCGGCGGTGGGCGGGGCGATGGATCTCGCCGCCGGGGCGAAGCGGCTCTGGGTGATCATGGAGCACACGACCAAGGACGGGCGCTCCAAGATCGTCGAGAAATGCTCCTACCCGCTGACCGGCCTGAAGTGCGTGACGCGCGTCTACACCAACCTCGCGGTGATGGACGTGGTGCCGGGCCAGGGCTTCGTGGTGCGGGAGATGGCGCCGGGCATGGACTTCGAGACCCTGCAGGCGAAGTCCGCGGCGAAGCTGCACCGGATGGTTTGAGGTGTGGCCATGATCGCGGATGCGATCATGGCCCCCTCAGACGCCGGGCGGGCCGCATCCGCGGCCCTTGGCTTCGCCGGACGGCCGGCGGCGCGCAGAGGCGCGCTCGGCCCGGTCGCAGGACCGGGCCGCATGCGTCACACCTTGGCGGTCCCCCGGATCGCCGCCGCGCACGCCTGCGGCCGTTCCAGCGCCAGCAGGTGGCTGGTCCCGGCGATCTCCAGCAGTGGCGCCCGGCAGGCCGCCGCCGCTTCCGGCGTGGCGCGCCGCGCGGGGGAGGGGGGCGCCGGCGGTGCCGCATCCGACATGACGAAGCGCAACGGCGCGGCCAGGGGGCGCAGCGCCAGCAGCGGCGCCGTGTCCCACATGGCGCGGTAGATCGCGGCCTCGGTCGCCGGCGCGCAGCGGAGCGTGAAGCCGCCGCCGGGCCGCGGCTTGAGGATCGCGTCCGCCAACACCGCCAGCGCGTCCGGCGGCACCAGCGCGAAGCCCGACGTGGCGGCGAGGCGCGTGGCGAGGGATTCGGGGCTCGACCAGTCGGCGCGGCGGCGGAGCGTGCCGTTGACGCGAGCAATGTGCCCGGCTTCCTCGTCGACGGCCTGGTCCGGCAGCAGGAAGGGCGGCTCGAAACAGGTCAGGCTGGCGAAGCCCAGGCCAAGCGTGGTCGCCGCATGCAGCATGGCGACGCCGGAGAAGGAATGCGTCGCCGCATGCGGCAGCGCCCCGGTCGTCGCCCGCACCGCACCGAGCGCCAGCGCCGCATCGGCGGTGACCGCGCCGAGGTCGATCGGCGCGCCGTCCGGCAGGTCGGACATGCCCTGGCCACGCGCATCCCAGGCCCAGACGTCGAAGTCCCGCGCCAGCAGGTCGAGCAGCGGGGCATAGCAATGGGCCGCGAAGCCGTTGGCATGGCCCCAGAGCAGCGGTGGCGCGCCCTGCTTCCCACCATGGTGGTGCAGCGCAAGCCGCACCCCGTCTGCGGCATCGAGGAAGCGCGTCTCCATTCAGCTGCGCGCCAGCACGAAGGCGGTCATCATCAGCCCGATCAGCGAGAGCCCCATCGAGATGCCTGGCCATTCCGGCCGCGCGCCGTTGCGGACGATCAGCGAATTCAAGGCCAGCGACCCGACGATACCCGCCACCGGGTGCCACCAGGGCAGGAACAGGACCCCCCAGCCCAGCAGCACCAGCCAGAAGGCGAAGGCGGAGCGGCCGAGGATCCTGAACGCGCGGTCCGCCGCCGGCGCTTCCGGCCGAAGGCCGGGCGTGCTGCAGCGGTTCTCGATCACCGCCGCGGCGGAGAGGACCAGCAGAGCGGCGAACCAGAGGTTCATCAGCGCCCCCTCTTCAGCGCCCCTTGAACACCGGCTTGCGCTTCTCCCGGAACGCTGCCCGCGCCTCCTGGCTGTCCTCGGTCTTGGACAGTTCGACCGTCTGCGACTGCTCGTAGCGGTAGCCGTCGCGCAGCGACATCTCCTCCACCAGGTTGAAGCTGCGCTTGTTGGTGCGGATCGACCCCGGGCTCTTCGCCGCGATGTCGCGCGCTATCGCCTGTGCTTCCGAGACCAGCTTGTCCCTGGGGTGCACGGCCGAGACGACGCACATCCGGTACAGCTCGGCCGCCGTCACCCTCTTCGCCGTGAAGAACATCAGCCGTGCGTCGGACCGGCTGAACACCTGCATGATGTGCCTGACGCCGCCCGCGAGCCCCACATCGACCTCGGTCATGGAGACCCAGGCCTCCTCCGCCGCCAGCATGATGTCGCAGGAGAGGGCGAGGGCGAAGCCGGCGCCGATGGCGGGCCCGTTGATCGCCGCGATCACCGGCTTGTCGCAGTCGGTCACCGCGTAGAAAGCCTCCCGCACCCAGCGATTGTGGCGGGGGAAGGCGCCGGGCTTCGAGACATCGGGCCGGTCCGTCAGGTCGGCGCCGGCGGAGAAGGTGCGGCCCTCCCCGGTCAGCACGACGGCGCCGACATCCGTCCGGTCGTGCATGGAATCGAAGATCGCCATGAGCTCCTCCCGGAACTGGCCGTTCTGGGCGTTCACGGGCGCGCGGGTCATGGTGACCGTGGCGACGCGGTCGGGGGTGACCTCGACGCGGAAGCATTCGTAGTCGGACATGGCGGTTCCCCTGCGCGTCGGTCAGAGCGTGATCGCCGGAAGTGGAGGCACCGAGGGCGTGAATCACGCGACAAAACAGATACCTGGACCAGGATCGGCGCTTCCGTAAGCGATGATCCTGGTCCAGGGCCGGACGGTCGCCGCGCGGCCCCGGCCTGTCAACGCGCGCCCCTCTCGCCGCCCCTGGCGCTTCCCACTAAACCCCCCACCTGAAACGTCGGTCGACCGAACGGTCCCGCACCCCAGACATACAGAGAGCGAGACATGCCCGACACGATCATGCCGGATCCCACGCGCCTGAAGTTCGGCATCGGCCAGCACGTGCCCCGCAACGAGGACCCGATCCTCCTCCAGGGCCAGGGCCGCTACACCGACGACCTGACCCTGCCCGGCCAGCTCTGGGCCGTGATGGTCCGCAGCCCCTATGCCCATGGCGTGATCAAGGCGATCGAGACGGAGGCCGCGAAGCAGACCCCCGGCGTCGTCGCCGTCATCACCGGCGCTGACCTGGAGGGCCATGGCTACGGCTTTATGCGCTGCGTCCTGCCGCTGAAGAACAAGGACGGCTCGGCACTGACCAACGTGGATCGTCCCTCCTTCGCCATGGACAAGGTCCGCTTCGTCGGCGACCCGGTGGCGATGGTGGTCGCCGAGACCAAGGCCGCCGCGAAGGACGGCGCCGAGGCGGTGTTCATCGACATCGACGTCCTGCCCGCGGTGACCGAGGCCTCGGCCGCGGCCGCCCCCGACGCGCCGGCGCTCTACGACCATGTCCCGGGCAACCAGGTGCTGGATTTCGAGTATGGCGACCGCGCCGCGGTGGAGGCCGCCTTTGCCTCCGCTGCCCATGTCACCAAGCTCGGCATCCGCAACAACCGCGTCGTGGTCTGCGCGATGGAGCCCCGCAGCGCGATCGGCGAATACGACCCGAAGACCGGCCGCTACACGCTGCATGTCGGCAGCCAGGGCGTCTTCGGCCTTCGGGCGCAGATGGCCAACGACATCCTGAAGGTGCCGGTCGACAAGGTCAGGATCCTGACCGGCAATGTCGGCGGCAGCTTCGGCATGAAGGCCAGCGCCTATCCCGAATACCTGCCCCTGCTGCATGCCGCGAAGGTGCTCGGCCGACCCGTGAAGTGGACGGATGAGCGCACGGGCAGTTTCGTCTCCGACCAGCACGGCCGCGACCATGAGACGGTGGCCGAGATGGCGCTCGACGCGGATGGCAAGGTCCTCGCCGTCCGCCTCGACAGCTATGCCAACATGGGCGCCTATCTCGCGACCGTGGCGCCGCTGATGGGCACGGGCAATTTCTCGAAGAACATCCAGTCCAACTACGCGACGCCCGCCCTGCTGGTCACCACGAAGTGCCTGCTGACCAACACCACCCCCGTCTCCGCCTATCGCGGCGCCGGACGGCCCGAGGGCAACTACTTCATGGAGCGGCTCTTCGAGCAGGCCGCGAAGGAGACCGGCCGCAGCGCGATCGAGCTGCGCCGGATCAACCACATCAGGCCCGACCAGTTCCCCTTCAAGGCGCCCTCGGGCTCGGTCTACGACAGCGGCGACTTCTCCAACCTCCTGGCCGAGGCGCTCGAGGCCGCGGACTGGGACGGCTTCGCGGCCCGCAAGGCGGAGAGCAAGGCGCGCGGGAAGCTGCGCGGCCGGGGTATCGGCAACTTCCTCGAATGCACCGCGCCGCCGATGAAGGAGCAGGGCGAGATCCAGTTCGGCGAGGACGGCACCGTCACCATCGTCACCGGCACGCTCGACTACGGCCAGGGCCACTGGACGCCCTTCGCCCAGGTGCTCCACCAGACCCTTGGCGTGCCCTTCGAGTCCATCCGCATCGTCCAGGGCGATTCCGATCGCCTGATCGCCGGCGGCGGCACGGGTGGGTCGAAGTCGCTGATGGCCTCGGGCGCCGCTATCGTGGAAGCCGCGGCGCTGGTGATCGAGAAGGGCCGGCCCTCCGCCGCCCATATCCTGGAAGCGGCGGCATCGGACATCGAGTTCGAGAAGGACGCGACGACGGGCCTCGGCCGCTTCGTCATCGCCGGCACCGACCGCGCCATCGGCATCATGGAGCTTGCCGCCAGGCTCCGCGCCGAGAAGGACCGTCTGCCCGCCGACATCCCGCACACGCTCGATGTCCAGCACGTCTTCGACCAGGCGCCGATGGCCTACCCCAACGGCTGCCATGTCTGTGAGGTGGAGATCGACCCCGACACGGGCACCATCGAGATCCCCCGCTACATGTCGGTCAACGATTTCGGCGTCATCGTGAACCCGCTGATGGTCGAGGGCCAGGCGCATGGCGGCATCGTCCAGGGCATCGGCCAGGCGATCATGGAGCAGGTCTCCTACTCCGAGGAGGGCCAGCTTCTCTCCGGCTCCTACCAGGACTACGCCCTGCCGCGTGCCTCCGACCTGCCGAGCTTCGGCTTCCAGGCGCATTCCGTGCCCTGCACCACCAACCCGCTTGGCGCCAAGGGCTGCGGCGAGGCCGGCTGCGCAGGCTCCCTGCCGGCGGTGATGAACGCGATCGTCGATGCGCTCTCCGAATACGGCATCGACCACATCGACATGCCGGCGACGCCGGAGCGGGTCTGGCGCGCCATCCAGACCGCGCGGGGCTGAGGTGCCGCCGCCCGCCCCGGCCGTTCCGTAACGGACCGGCCGGGGTTGGCGGCAACAGTGAGATTGCGGTTTATCACGCGTCGCTTGCATACTCCCCACGGCCTTGTGAGCAGGCAGCGCCGCCGCTTGCGGTTAGCCAGGCCGCAGGCGCCGGACGCCGCAAGACCGACCGGCCTGCGGCTGGAACAGGGGAGGTTCGCGGGCCGTTGGACGGGACCCTGGCCAAGCAATCGGCAGCCGCGCGGCGCATCCCGGATGTGCCGCCCCGGCGCGCACCCAGCATCCACGCGCATCTCGTGGTCCTGGCGCTGCTGACCCTGCTGCCAGCCTGGGGGTTGGCCGGTTACGCCGCGTGGCGCTCCGCCCTTGCCGAACAGGCGCAGCTTCTCCGCATCGGCCAGGATGCCGCGGCCGACATCGCCGCCGCGGTGGGTCGGGAGGTTGCGGCCCTGCGCGCCGGCCTCGCGGCCCTGGCCACGTCGCCTGCCCTGGTTGCCGGCGACCTGCCCGCCTTCGAACGGCAGCTTGGCCTGCTCTACGGCACCGGCGCGCTGGCCGTGACGATCGCGCTCGCCGCTCTGCCCGATGCCCTCGCCGCGCGGCCCGCCCTGCAGCGCGACCGGTCCACCGGCCGCGCCGTCGTGCTGTTCGAGCAGCCTCTCGCCGATGGCCGCGACGACAGCCCGCACCTGGTCCTCAGCACCGACGCGGTGCGCTTCTGGTCCCCCATCATCGAGCGGGCGCGGCTGCCGGAGGGCTGGGTCGCCGCCGTTCTTGGTCCGGACCGCGTGATCACCGCCCGCTGGCCCGAGCCCGGGCGCTTCATCGGCAGGCCCGTACACCCGGCGGCGCTGGCGATGCTGGACGCGGCGCCGCCGGGCAGCCAGGGCGGCTGGGGCAGCGGCAGCACGCGGGAGGGCGATCCGGTGCGCATCGCCTGGCGGTCCGTGCCCGGGATGCCCTGGACGGTGCTGGTCGGCGTGCCGGTCGAT
>JAIYAI010000563.1 GCA_027489135.1 Acetobacteraceae bacterium | reverse complement strand
CTGCTGCCGATCTACGACAAGCCGATGATCTACTACCCGCTCTCGGTGCTCATGCTGGCCGGGATCCGGGAGATCATGGTGATTTCCACGCCGCATGACCTGCCGATGTTCCGCCGCCTCCTCGGCGACGGCAGCCAGTGGGGCATCCGTCTCGCCTTCGCGGAACAGCCGAAGCCGGACGGCATCGCCCGGGCGCTGATCATCGCGGAGGCGTTCCTGGCGGGCGAACCCTCCGCCCTCGTCCTCGGCGACAACATCTTCCATGGCGATTCGCTGGATGCGCAGATGGCCAACGCCATCGCGCCGCAGGGCGCCTCGGTCTTCGCCTATCGCGTCGCCGACCCGGAACGCTACGGCGTGGTCGAGTTCGACGCGGCGGGCAAGGCGCTCTCCATCGAGGAGAAGCCGACCCAGCCGCGCTCGGACTGGGCAGTGACGGGGCTCTACTTCTACGACGGCCGCGCGCCGGCCATCGCCCGCGCGCTCAAGCCCTCGGCTCGCGGCGAACTCGAGATCACTGACCTCAACCGCGTCTATCTCGAGGAAGGATCCTTGCGCGTCTGCCGCCTCGGCCGCGGCTATGCCTGGCTCGACACCGGCACGCATGAAAGCATGCTCGAGGCCGGGGAGTTCGTCCGCGCCATCGAGAAGCGCACCGGCCAGAAGGTCGCCTCGCCCGAGGAGGTCGCCTGGCGCAAGGGCTTCATCGACGATGCGCGGCTGCTGGAGGTGGCGAAGCCGCTGCGCAACAGCGGCTATGGGCGCTACCTCGAGGGGCTGCTGAAGCACGGATAGCCCGGGTCAGCGCGGCACCGGGTTCCACGGATCGGCCGATGCCGTCGCCGCCATGTGCGCCAGGATCTCCGCCTCGGACGGCTCGCGGATCGCCGTGAAGGGCCGGCTCCAGCGGCTCCAGTGCGGGTTGTAGCCCGGGTCGACCAGCACCCCCGCGCCCCAGCGCTCCACCAGCAGGCGCCGCTCGAACTCCGCCCGCTCCTGCTTCGCCGCGTCCAGGCTGTCGATGCCGCGGCTCTTCGATTCATAGTGCACCAGCGCGATCTCCGGCGCGTAGAGCACCGCGAGTCCAGCAGCCCGCAACCGCAGGCAGACATCGACATCGTTGAAGGTCACGCCGAAGGCGTGCTCGTCGAAGCCGCCTGCCGTCTCGAACGCGGTGCGGCGGCAGGCGAGGAAGGCGCCGGTCACCGCGCCCACCCGGCGCAGCCGCTGCCAGCGCCCGCCCGGCCCCCCATCCTCCATCGCGGCGCCGACGCCCTCATGGGCCGCCAGCCCTTCGATGCCGAACAGCACGCCGCCGTGCTGGATGGTGAGGTCTTCATAGACCAGCCGCGCGCCCACCGCGCCCACCTCGGGCAGAGCCAGCAGGCGCCGCAGCGCGCGGTCCCAGCCGCCGCTCAGCATGCGGGTATCGTCATTGAGGAAGAGCAGGTGCTCCGCCGTCGCGCCCCGCGCCGCGAGGTTGTTGAGCCGCGCCCAGTTGAAGGGTTCCGGCAGCCGCAGCACCTGCGTGCCGGGCTGCGCCGCCTCGGCCTCCAGGATCGCCAGCGTCTCCGGCATGTCGCTGCCGTTGTCGATGACCAGGATGGAGAGACGATCCGGCGCCGTCGCCTTCTCGCGCAGCGACGCAAGGCAGGCGGCCAGCAGCGGCCCGCCATTGCGGGTCGGCACGATGACCGCGATGCCGGCATCGCTGTCCTCCGGCGATGCCGCGCCGGCCAGCAGCCAGGGGTGCGGCAGCAGCGGTGCGAGCGCCGCCCGCACCGCCTCGGCCGTGCTTGCCTCCGCCGCGCTCACGGCCTCAGGGCCCTCGCCGGCCTGGCGGGACAGCAGCAGGCGCGGGATGTGCGTGATGGCGCCGGTGCGGGCGAGGGCGGCCCAGGCGATCCAGGCGCGATCGTCGGTGCCGGGGATGTCGCCCGCCGCTGCCAGGGCATCCGCGAGAGCCCCGGCCCGTGCGCAGAGCGCCGAGCCGGCATCGTTGCCGCTTGCCAGCGACCAGCCATCGGGAGCGGCGCGCAAGACGGGGTCGGCATGGCGGTCCGGCAGGTCGCCCGGTTCCTCGAAGGCGACGTCCTCGTCGCAGCATATCCCGGCGCTGGCAGGGAAACGCCGCATGGCTTCGGCGAACCAGGCCAGCGCATGTGGCGTGCCGGGCATCATCCCCGGCGGCAGCAGCAGGACCGGCCGGTCCACCGGCATGGCCCGTAGCAGCATCAGAGCGGTGTCGTGGCAGCCGGCAGCGTCCTCGACCGCGGTCGCGGCGACGCGCCGGTCGCGGGCTGCCACCCCCGCGGCGAAGGCTGCCTGTTCGGGCGTGGTCGTCAGCAGACGCGCCTCCCAGGCCACACCCTCCTGCCGGCGCAGCGCCTCGACCGTCCGGCGCAGCCCGCGCACCGACACGCCGTCGCCGGACACCAGGACGCGCAGAGCGGGGGCCGGGCCCGAGGCGATCCCAGGCGGTGGCGGCGGCAGGATGCGGTGGGTGCGCCGGAAGCTCGCATGCTCCGCAACCGGGAAGGCGGCGAAGCTCTCGAGCTGCGGCAGCAGGCGCTCGATCCGCTCGATCGTGGCGCGCGCCTGACGCAGTTCCAGCGTCAGCGCCTGCAGCGTCGTGCGCGGTTCGACGAAGAGGCTGTCGAGCTCGAAGGCCGGGCCGACGGGCTCGCCGGACCGGGCGGCGACGATCTGGAAGCGCCGCATCGGGCCGGTGGGGAGGGCGGCGCCCGCGCTGCCGTCGCGGCCGCGCCATGCCAGGCGAAACCCGCAGTCGCGTCCGCCGAGGTCCTCCTCGGCGTCGAGGCCGGGCCGCGGCCGGTCCGCCCGGCCGAGGGCGACGAGGCGGCCGTCGCAATGCACCTCGATCTCGAGCGGCGCGGTGCCGGCGCGATCGATCGCCCAGCCCGCAATCCAGTCGCCGGTGACGTAGTCGATGGCGCCGAGCAGACCGTGCCGGCCCTCGGCCATCCAGGCGGCGAGCGCGTCGCGCGCCGCGGTCCACAGCGCGCCATGCTGGCGTGCCAGCTCCGCGGCGAGCACGGGCAGGGAGAGCAGACGGGCGACCAGCGCCATCGCATGCAGCGGCGCCGGTGCTCCGGCCGCTGCGGGCTGGCCGATGCGGGTGTCGATCCAGCGGCTGACGGCGCGCCGTTGCTCGCCGCCGAGGCCGAGATGCGGGATGGCGGCGCCCGTGCCGGAGAGGCGCGAGAGCACATGCGCGCGAAACTCGGCCGAGGCGAGCAGGGTCGAGAGGAGGCCGCGGAGCGAATTGCCCTCCTGCGCGCGGCGCGCGAGGGAAGATTCCGGCGGCCGCCCCAGCACGGCGAGATAGGCGAGGTGGATGTCCTCCCCGGTCGCATGCTGTGCGGCGAGCTGATGCGCGCCCGAGGCGAGCGCGGGCAGCGCGCCCATCGTCCTCGCATGCTCTGCCGGCCAGCTCCGCTGCAGCAGCGCGTCGACGGCGGGGAGGGTGAGCAGGGCAGCGATCATGCCGCCGAGGCAGGGAGACTCGCCGGTCTCGGCGCCGAGGCGGCGGCGCAGCCAGTCGAGGCAGGCCTGTGCCTCCGCCGCGGGCATGGCGAAGCAGGGCAGGGGCGCCTCCGTCGCCAGGGGGCGCAAGACGGCGTCCTCGAAGGCCGGGCGTCCGACCGCCTCTGCGATAAGCCGGTGCAGGGTCCGGTCCGCGACAGCGAGGGCGGGCGATTCCGGGTCGAGAAGCAGCAGGCGGAGGTGGTGCGCATCCTCGGCCACGGCGGGGCGGGTGAGGCGATGCAGCGCGAGGGCCTCGGGAGGCTGCGCCAGGATGCGCGCCGCGGCGTCCCGGGTTTCCTCCGACGCCTCGGCGAGCCGGGCCTCGACCGCGGGATGGCGGAGCAGGGCGGCGACGAGTCGGGCGGGGGAGGGCGCCTCGCCGGCCGCATCGCCGGCGAGGCCGGCACGATCGAAGGCCCAGCGCCAGGCCTCCTCGAGCAGGTCCCGGCCGAGATTGGCGTGGCTGGTCAGCAGGCCGCCGGCGATGTCGCGGAGCTTGCTGCGGAATTCGTTCGAGGCGGCGAGGACGCCGAGGATCGCGCCGGGGCTGCGCTTGAGGTTGGCCGCGATGACCGCATCGGATTCCGGGTTGCGGCCGAGCAGCGCGCGGTAGGCATTGACGACGTCGCTCGGCTCCGAGGCGGCCGGAGCATCACTGTCTTCGTTCAGGGCGTCGCGCTCCACCTGCTACGGCGCGTGGGGAAGGAGGACGCGGCCATCATGCTGGGCGCGGCACCCTAGGGGGCGTGCTGCCAGGCGGTCAAATCGAGAGGGCGCCGCCGCGGGGAGGTCGCCCCTGGCGCGATGGCCCGGACGTGCGCAAGGCGGAGCGGCCAGCTCCCGGCGGCTGCACGGTTTGAACGTGCCCGCGGAGCCGCCGGCCGGAACGGGACCGAGGATGCGCCCCCGGTCGCCGCGTGGTGAGCCTGCCGCCGGCGATCAGCGGCCTGCTCCTCCCTCTAGGCCTTCCCCTTCCTGGCACCCTTGGCCTTACCCTGCTCGCCTGCGGCGACCCTCTCCTCGCCCAGCGCGACGGCGATGGCACGACGCATTTGGCTCAGACCGCTTCGCACCTCCTCCCCGTGCTCGGCGACCACCCCGGCATCGGCAGTCCGCACCCAGGCCGCCAGGCTGGAGAGCGTTTCGCCCAGGCAGCGGTACTCGACCTCGCGCTTCTGGGCCTCGATGGATTTGTGTCGGGCGATCCAGGCCTGGACCTCCTGTGTCTCCTCGGGCGTGAGGACTTCGGCGGCCTTGGCGGTGATCACGCCGGTCGTGATGTTGGCCGATCCGATCGGCCTGGAACTGGCCTTCCCGCCCTCGCCGGGCTGGGTCTTAACGATCTGCACATTGTTGCCGCGACGGCGGAAATGCATGCTGGGTGTCCTTGTTTGCGGGCCGGTGTGGCCGACACTCTGTGATCATCATATCATCCGTGTTTGGCGCGCTTCAAGGAGCGTCTGGCAGATGCCGTGATGAGCAAAGGGTCAAGCCGGACCCGTGCGGGCCAGGCTCCGGCCCCGGGGCCTCGCATTCCGCCTTGGCCCGCGCCGCTGCTACCCTCCCCGGGCCGGGGCACGCGCGTCGCGGTCCGATCCAGAAGGTCCGCAGGATGTCAGCCCCAGCCGCGCCGATCCCCAACGACACGATCCCCGGTCCCGGCGAACTGCGTGTCATCCAGCCCGGCCTGCTGCGCGCCCGCATGCCGCTGGCCTTTCCGCCAGGCCATGTGAACATCTGGTTCCTCGAGCATGCGGGCGGCTGGCTGGCGGTGGACTGCGCCACCGCGACGCGCACCACGCGTGACCTCTGGGACCGCCTGCTGGCCGACCCGCTGCTGAACGGCAGGCCGCTGACCGCTCTGCTGATCACGCATTTCCACCCCGACCATATCGGCCTGACCGGATGGCTCGCGGGGCGCTTCGGCATCCTGCCGACGATGACCCGCATCGAATGGCTGATGGCCCGCGCGCTCTGGTACGATTCCGGGCCCGACATGCTGCAACAGCAGATCGCGCACTATGCCCGTGCCGGCTGTCCGCCCGACTACCTCTCCTTCGTCGAGGGGCGTGGCGCCCTCTACCAGCGCGCCGTCGCCGAACTGCCGCGCGGCTTCCACTGCATCCGTGACGGCGCCCCCACGCGCATCGGGGCCGAGACCTGGCAGGTCGTCACCGGGCGTGGCCATGCGCCTGACATGGCGACGCTCCACAACGCCGAGCGCGGCGTGCTGATCAGCGCCGACCAGATCCTGCCACGCATCTCCCCCTATATCGGCCTGCATCCGGGCGAGCCCGAGGCCGACCCGCTCGGCGACTTCCTCGCCAGCAACGAGCGCTTCCGCCCGCTGCCGGAGGACACGCTGGTCCTGCCCAGCCATGGCGAGCCCTTCCGCACCCTGCATGCCCGCATCGACAGCCTGGCCGCGCACCACGCCGCGCGCCTCGACGACATGGTGATGGCCTGCCGGGCCGAGCCGGTGACCGCCTTCGAAGCCGCCCAGGCTGTCTTCCCCCGCGCCACGCAGGAGAACAGCCAGATCGGCTTCGCGGTGGGGGAGGCGCTGGCGCATCTCAGGCGCCTGGAACGCCAGGGCCGCCTCACGGCCGAGCCCCGCGCCGACGGGGTGGCGCTGTACCGGTCCGCATGACTGTCCTGGTCATCGGCGCCGGGGCGGCCGGCATCGCGGCGGCGCGACGGCTGCGCGACCTCGGCCGCGACGCGCTGGTGCTGGAGGCGGGGCCGCGCATCGGCGGGCGGGCGGTGACGGACCACAGCCTCGGCGCGCCGGTCGATCTCGGCGCCTCCTGGCTGCACCAGGCGGAGGACAACCCGCTGACGCCGCTGGCGCAGCGCCTGGGCTTCACCCTGCACGACACGGCCCAGGGGACGAACCGCCGCCGGCGCGACCTGCTGCTGCTGGCCGATGGCAGCGTGGCGGGGGAGGCGGATCGCGCCGCCTTCGAAGCCGCGGCCGACGCCTTCGACGACGCGGCCGAAGCGGCGGTCGCCGCCGGCAGCCCGGACCGGCCGCTCTCCGACGTCGTACCGCGGGACGGGCCCTGGGCCGCCACCGCCTCGCACTGGCTGGCGGCGATGATCAACGCCGCGGAGGCCGAGGGGCAGAGCCTGCACGACTACGTCGCCACCGGCCTCGACGGCTGGAACCCGCAGGTGCAGGAGGGCGTTGGCACTCTGGTCGCGCGGCTGGCGGAGGGGCTGCCGATCCGCACCGGCTGCGCCGTGCACCGGCTGCGCTGCGACGCGGCGGGCGTGACGGCCGAAGGCCCCGGCGGCCCCTGGCATGGCGAGGCCGCGATCGTCACCGTCTCCACCGGCGTGCTCGCGGCCGGCGGCATCGTCTTCGATCCGGCCCTGCCCGCCACTGTGCAGGCGGCGATCGCGGGCCTGCCCCTCGGCCTGCTCAGCAAGGTCGCCCTGCGCGCGACGACGGAGGCGGCGAAGCTCGGCCTGCGGGACTTCGCGCGGCTCGGGCGGCAGGTGGCGGGTGCGGAGGATAGCCCGCTCTCCTGGATGCTCTGGCCCTTCGGGCGCGACATCGCCCAGGCCTTCATCGGCGGCCGCCGCGCCTGGCAGCTCGCCGCCGAAGGCCCCGCCGCGGCGGAGGTCGAGGCGCGCGCCGAACTCGCCCGCTACTTCGGTGCCGACACGGTCTCGCGTGCGTTCCCCGACCCGGCCCTGGTCACGACCTGGGGCGAGGACCCGCTGTTCCGCGGCGCCTATTCCCATGCCATCCCGGGCCAGGCCGGCGCCCGCGCCCTGCTGCGCGACGCGGCGCTGGCCGGCGGCCGCCTGCGCCTCGCCGGCGAGGCCACGCATGCCCGCTTCGCCGCCACCGTCGGCGGTGCCTGGTCCAGCGGCGAGCACGCGGCCGAGCAGGTGCACGCCGCGCTGGCTTGATAGCCTGCGCGCGCCGGGCGACGCTGGGGCATGAGGAAACCGTCCGCTGCCACGCTCCGCGACCTGCTCGCTGCGCCCGAAATCCTGGTCATCCCCGGCATCTACGACGCGCTCTCCGCCCGCATGGCCGAGCGCGCCGGATTCCGCTGCGCCTTCATGTCCGGCTACGCCGTCAGCGCGACGAAGCTCGGCCTGCCCGATGCGGGCCTCATCTCCTATCGCGAGATGGCGGAGACCGGGCGGGACATCACCGCCTCCGTCGCCATCCCCGTGATCGGCGACGGCGACACCGGTTTCGGCAACCCTGTGAATGTCCGCCGCACCGTCCGTGGCTATCACCAGGCCGGATTCGCCTGCGCCATGATCGAGGACCAGGTCTTCCCCAAGCGCTGCGGCTACGCGCAGGGCGTCGCGGTGGTGGATCGGGCCGAGGCGCAGCTGCGCCTCAAGGCCGCGCTCGACGAGCGGGACGCCATCCGCGCCGAGGGCGGCGACATCCTGGTCATCGGCCGCACCGACAGCCGCGTCGCCGAGGGGCTGGAGGAAGCGCTCTGGCGCGCCGAGTGCTTCGCGGCGATGGGCGCCGACCTGGTCTATTTCGAAGGCCCCGCCGACACGGCGGAGATGGAGGCGCTGCAGCGCCGCATGCGCGGCACCGGCGTGCCGACCATGCTCGCGCAGCTCGAGAAGCCGGGGCGGCCCTTCCTGACCCCCGCGCAGGCGCAATCCATCGGCTACGACGCGCTGCTGCTGGGCGTGACGCTGCTGAACGCCACCATCCGCGCGCTGCGCGATGCGCTGGCGCTGATGGCCTCCGGCGCGCATCCCGGCGCCGATCGCCTGGTGCCCTTTGAGGAGCTCTACGACACGGTCGGCTTCAACGACTACTACGCCACGGAAGCGCTCTACGTCCCGAAGACGGAGGGCTGAGCCGATCCCCATGTCCCCCGCGCTTCGGGCGATGCTGTGGATGGTGGCCTGCGGGCTGCTGTTCACGGCGCTGAACGCGGTGCTGCGCATGCTGGCGCAGCAGCTCGACCCCATGGTGGCGCAGTTCCTGCGCAACCTCTTCGGCGCGGCGGTGATGCTGCCCTTCATCCTGCGCGAGGGCTTCGCCGCCTATCGCCCCAAGCAGATGACCGGCCAGGTCTGGCGTGGCCTGGTGCACTGCATCGGCCTGGTGCTGTGGTTCCTCGCCGTGCCGCATGTGCCGCTGGCGGAGATCACCGCACTCGGCTTCACCACGCCGCTCTTCCTGATGCTCGGTGCCGCGATCTTCCTGGGTGAGCGCATGGTGGCGGCGCGCTGGGTGGCGGCGCTGCTGGGCTTCGCCGGCGTGCTGATCGTGGTGGCGCCCGCGGTGATCGCCAGCGGCGGGGCGAGCGGTACCCCCTGGGCCCTGGTGCTGCTGCTGGCCTCGCCCGTCTTCGCCGCGAGCAGCCTGATCACCAAGGCGCTGACCCGGCACGATCGGCCGCCGGTGATCGTGCTGTGGCAGGCGCTGATGGTCGCGGTCTTCTCCCTGCCGCTGGCGCTGTGGCACTGGCAGTGGCCGACGCCGGAGCAATGGGCGTGGTTCGCCTTCTCGGGCCTGCTGGGCTCGGCCGGGCACTACTGCCTGACGCGGGCCTTCGTGCTGGCGGACCTGTCGGTGACGCAGCCGATCAAGTTCCTGGAACTGATCTGGGCGGTGCTGATGGGGCTGGTGATCTGGGGCGAACGCCCCGGGCTGACGACGCTGCTGGGCGGCGCGGTGATCTTCGCGGCGACGAGCTGGATCGCGCGGCGGGAGGCGCGGGGGCGGCCGTAGCGGCGGCTGCCGGCCGTGCAGAGCGCCCCCGGCTACACGTAGCCGGGGCCCTCGATCGCGGGATGGGCTTTCAGGAAATCCTCGTCGATCTCGACGCCGATGCCGGGCGCGTCCAGCGGCAGCACGTTGCCGTCCTTGCCGATGCGCCAGGGCTCGCTGCCCATGACGTCGCGGAACAGGTTGCCCTTCGAGAGATCCGCCTCGAAATACCCGCCGTTCTCGATCGCGGCGAGCAGGTGGATCGACGCCGCCTGGTTCACGCCGGTCATCGAGGAATGCGGGTGCACGGGAATCTTGAACGCTGATGCCATGGCGGCGATGCGCATCACCTCGGTGATGCCGCCGGCCTTCGAGAGATCCGGCTGCCAGATACGGATGACGTCGTCCTCCAGCACGCGGGTGAACTCGAAGCGGGTGAAGTGGTTCTCACCGGCGGCGAGTGGCGTGCGACCCAACCCCCGCGCCTCGCGATACGTGCGGTGGTCATGCGCGGGGAAGGGTTCCTCCAGCCAGCCGATGTCGAGCGCATCCATCACCGGCATCACGCGCCGGACGTCGCTGATGGAGTAGCCCGTATTGGCGTCGGTCAGGATCGTGAGCCCGTCGCCGAAGGCGTTGCGCACCGCCTCCATCCGTTCGCTGTCGTTGCGCACCGTGTCGCCGATGCGCAGCTTCACGGCCTTGTAGCCGGCCTCCAGCATCGGGCCAGCCTCGTCGATCAGGCTGGCGGGCGGCTGGTAGCCGAGCGAGATGCCGCCGGCATAGGCCGGCACCGGGCGCCGCGTGCCGCCGAGCAGCTTGTAAAGCGGCCAGCCCGTGGCCTTCCCGCGGATGTCCCACAGCGCCATGTCGATCCCCGACATCGCCATGGAACAGCCCGCGCCCATGCCATGGCTGCCGAGCTGGAATTTGTAGATCTTCGCCCAGACGCCGGTGGTGTCGGCGGCGTCCATGCCGAGGATGAGCTGCGACAGGGTGGTCTCGATCAGCTTGGCGATGGCGGTATGGGCGCGGCCGTGATGGCTCTCACCCCAGCCCACGATGCCGTCCTCCGTCGTCACCTTCACCATCACCGCGTCGCGCTTCACCGCCTGGCCGATGCCGAGGCGCACCCCGCCATCGCGCGGCACGGGGAAGCTGGTGGGGTAGGCCTTGATCTCGACGATCTTCATGGCGTCGCCCTCGTATGCGCGGCGAGGAAATCCTCGCGTATGGTCAGGCCCAGGCCGGGCCTGTCGGGGATCTCGATCATGCCGTCCACCACCGGGAAGCGCTCCTCGACCAGGTCGTGCAGCATCGGGTTGTGGCCCAGCGAGTATTCCAGGATGAACCCGGCCGGGCTGCTCGCCGCGACATGCATCCCCGCGGCGAAGGCGAGCGCGCCGGACCAGAGATGCGGCGCGAGGCGGAGGTTGAAGGCGGAGGCGATGGCGCCGATGCGCACCGCCTCCGTGATGCCGCCGGCGATGGCGAGGTCGGGCTGCAGCACGTCGGCCGCGCGCAGTTCCGCCAATTCGCGGAAGTCGTGGCGGGTGAACTCGCTCTCGCCGCTGCTGATGGGCACGGCGCTGGACCGCCGCACCTCCGCCTGGCCCTGCTTGTCGTCGGCGGTGACCGGCTCCTCGAACCACCAGAGGTCGCAATCCTCGACCATGCGGCAGAAGGCCTTGGCTTCCCCCACCGTCCAGGTGCCGTGCGCGTCGCACATCAGCTTCACCTCCGGGCCCAGGGCACGGCGGGCCGCGCGGACCCGGGCGGCGGAGCGCGCGGGCGAACCGTCCATGATGCCGACGCGCATCTTCACGGCCCGGAAGCCGCCTTTGTCGATATAGGACTGCAACTGCGCGCCGATATTCTCCGCATCGGCCCAGCCGCCCGAGGCATAGGCCGGCATGCGCTCCGCCCGGCGCCCGCCGAGCAGCCGCCAGACCGGTGCACCGAGCGACTTGCCGAGGATGTCCCAGAGCGCGAGGTCGACGCCGGCGATGGCGCAGACGGAGAGGCCGCGCCGGCCAAGCTGCGGCATCACATGCCCCTCGGCCAGCGCGTAGCCCTGGCGCTGCATGTTGTAGAGCACGTCCCAGAGCTTCGCGATGTCCCGCGGATCCTCGCCGAGCAGCAGCGGCGCGAAATCGTGGTTGATCATGGCGGCGAGGCCGGTGCAGGCGGCGGTGCTGGCGACGCCGGCCTTGGCCTCGCCCCAGCCGGTGATGCCGGCATCCGTGTCGATGCGGACGATCACCGCGTCGAAGCTGGGCTGGCGGCCGAAATCGGAGACGTGCTGGCGCTCATGCGGAATGGGGATGTGGACCCAGCGGGCCTGGACCCTGGTGATCTTCATGGCGTGACGCGGCGCGCGCGATGCGCCTCCCAGGCTTCGGGGTTGAGCAGGTTGACCGGGCGCTCGCCGCGCAGGACGTGCACCACGTCCGTCGCCGCCGCCACGGCCATCGCCGTCGCCGAGGCGCGCGAGAGGCCGGCGACATGGCCACTGAGGACGACGTTGGGCAGCGCGCGAAGCGGATGGTCCGCCGCCAGCGGCTGCGTCGCATAGACATCGAGCGCGGCGCCGCCGATCCGCCCGGCCTGCAGTGCCGCGACCAGCGCGG
>JAIYAI010000761.1 GCA_027489135.1 Acetobacteraceae bacterium | reverse complement strand
TCTCGGGCGGGACGGACAGCGTCTTCGCGGCGCGGGAGAAGAACCTGCCGCTGGTCTGCGTCGGCGTGATGCACCAGCAGACGCCCTTCGTCTTCGTCGCCAAGGCGGACGGCCCCATCAAGACGCTGGCCGACTTCCGCGGCAAGACGGTGACGGCCTGGTTCACCGGCGCCAATATCATCCTGCTCGGCATGCTGGCCCAGGCCGGCCTCAAGCCCACGGACTTCACCCTGCAGCCGCAGCAGGTCAGCGTCACGCCCTTCATCGAGGGCCAGGTCGATGTCTGTACCGCCACCCGGTACAATGAGTTCTACACCCTCGGCACCCGCGTGGGCTGGGACAAGCTGCGGACCTTCGTGCCCGACGATTTCGGCATCACCTTCCCGCGCGATACCGTCATCGTCACGGAGCAGTTCCTCAAGGACAAGCCGCAACTGGTGCAGGGCTTCATGCGCGCCTCCATCCGCGGCTGGCGCGACGCGCTGAAGGACAACAAGGTGGGCGTGGATGCGGTGATGTCCGTCGCGCCTTCGCTCAACCGTCCGCACCAGGAGTTCATGCTGACCGAGTGCGGCAAGCTGATGACCGCCGGCGCCGGCGGTACGGAGGGCCTCTTTTGGATCGACATGCCGAAGATCCAGGCCGCGCACGACTTCTTCCTCCGGAACGAGGTGATCAAGGCGCCGCTTAATCTCTCCGCCGCCTTCATGCCGGGCCCGCTGCAGGCGATCCCGGCCGCCGACCGGCGGGCGTGAGGGCGCTGGCGGCAGTGGGACGGCTGGCCCTCGGGCTGGCCGTCGCGGCGGCGCTCTGGCAGGGCTCGATCCTCGCCTTCGGCATCAAGCCGCACCTGCTGCCGTCGCTCGGCGCCATCGGGGCGGAGTTCATGGCCGCGCCCCAGGCCTATTGGCACGGCTTCCTGCGCACCCTGGCGGAGACGCTGATCGGCTTCGCCGCCGGCGCGCTGGTCGGCGTCTTCAACGGCGTGGTGTTCTTCCGCGCGCCGGTGCTGCGGGACATGCTGCTGCCGATCTTCGTCGTCTCCCAGACCATCCCCGTCATCGCCTTCGGCGCGCTGGTGGTGATGTGGTTCGGCAATACGCTGCTAGCCAAGGCGGTGATCGCCTTCTACCTGACCTTCTTCCCGGTCACGGTGAACACGCTGCTGGGGCTGAACTCGGTCGATCCGAAGCAGGTCGCGCTGCTGAAGAGCTTCGGCGCCAGCGACCGCCAGGTCATGCTGCGCCTGCAACTGCCCATGGCGCTGCCGCAGATCTTCGTCGCACTCCGTTTGGGCGCCTCGCTCAGCCTGATCGGCGCCATCGTCGGCGAATGGTTCGGCGACAACACCGGCATCGGCGTGCTGCTGCTGCTGGCCATGTTCAACGAGAACGTGCCCGCCCTCTGGGCCGCGATCTTCGTCGCCGCGATCCTCGGCACAGGCTTCTACGCCACCGTCGCCTGGGCAGAGCGCCGCATCGTCTTCTGGGGGGCGGAGCAGTGAACCGCGCCGCCGCCCGCGGCGTCCTCGGCGCCGTGATCTTCCTCGGCCTGTGGGAGACGCTGGCCCGCGGCCTTTCCCTGCCCAGCTATACCCTGCCGGCGATCAGCGAGATCATCGCCGCCGCCTGGTCCAGCCGCGTCGTGTTGCTGAAGGCGGCGCAGTACACGGCGGCGGAGGCCTTCGCGGGCTACGCCATCGGCTCCGCCATCGGGGTGGGGCTGGCGGTGCTGCTCTCGCTGGTGCCGCCGGCGCGGTCGGCGCTGATGCCGGCGCTGATGGCGATCAACTCCGTCCCCGTCGCCGCCTATTCGCCGCTGGTACTGCTGTGGTTCGGCATCGGCATGGCGTCGAAGATCGTGCTCGTCGCCATGGCGGTCGGCTTCACCGTCTTCCTCAGCGCGCTGGCGGGGCTGGACCGCGTGGATCGCCGCTCCGTCGACCTGATGAAGAGTTTCGGCGCGGGACCGCTGGCGATTCTCTGGCGGCTGAGGCTGCCCGCCGCGCTGCCGCTGATTGCGGCCGGCATGCGCGTCTCCACCGTGCGCAGCCTGATCGTCGCGATCGTGACGGAAATGCTGGGCGCCCATGCCGGGTTGGGCTGGATCATCTACCAGGCGGTGACGCAGATCGACTTCGTGCAGGTCTGGGCGGCGATCCTCGTCGCCTCCTGCATCAGTCTCGCCTTCTTCGGCGCGGTCGGCGCGATCGAGCGGCGCGTCATCTTCTGGCGATAGGGGCGGCCATGTCGCGGCAGATGCATTTCGGCCTCTTCATCCTCGGCACCGGCAGCCATATCGCGGGCTGGCGCTACCCGGGCGCCTATACCAGCTTCCAGGACATGGACGCGGTGCGGGACATCGCGCGCATCGCCGAACGCGGCCTCTTCGACATGATCTTCATGGGGGACAATCTCTACGCCGATCCCGGCTCCCATCCCTCCTACACGCTGCGGCTCGAGCCGCTGACCATGCTGGCGGCGCTGGCCACCTGCACCACGCATATCGGCCTCGGCGCGACGGTCGCCACCACCTACAGCGATCCGTACACGACGGCGCGCGCCTTCGCCTCGCTCGACCACATCAGCAAGGGCCGCGCCGCCTGGAACGCGGTGACCGGCGCCAATCCGCAGGCCGCGCCGAATTTCGGCCGCATCCATCCGAACCATGCGGAGCGCTACGCCATCGCGGCGGAATACGTGGACGTCGTGCTCGGCCTCTGGGACTGCTGGGAGCCGGACGCGCTGGTCGCGGACCGGGCGACGGGGATGTACCTCGACCCGGCGAAGCTGCGGACGCTCGACCATGACGGGCCGCATTTCACGGTGAAGGGGCCGCTCAACATCGGCCGCTGCCCGCAGGGCCGGCCCGTGGTGCTGCAGGCCGGCGGGTCGGAGCCGGGGCAGGATCTCGCCGCGCGCACCGCCGATGTCGTCTTCGCCGTGGTGCAGTCGATCGAGGAAGCGCGGGCGCAGAACGCAGCGCTGAAGGCGCGCCTGCCGCAATTCGGCCGCAGGCCGGAGGATGTCGTCTTCCTGCCCGGCGTCATGCCCGTGGTCGGCCGCACCGACCGGGAGGCGCGGGAGAAGCTGGCGACGCTGCAATCCTATGTCGATTCCCGCAACGCGCTGCAGATGCTGTCCGACCGCTTCGGCACGGATATGAGCCGCTTCGACCTCGACGGGCCGGTGCCGGAGCTGCCGATCCCGGACACCTACCACAGCTTCTCCCAGGCCCTGCTGAACAAGGCCAAGCGGGAGGGGATGACTCTGCGGGACGTCTACAACCTCACCGCCGCGGCGCGCGGGCACTGGGTGCTCTGCGGCTCGGCGGAAAGCGTCGCCGACACGCTGGAGGAATGGTTCACCACCGGCGCCGCGGACGGCTTCAACGTGATGCCGCCCTATTTCCCGGAGGGCTTCGACGACTTCGTCGACCTCGTCGTGCCGATCCTGCAGGACCGCGGCCTGTTCCGCCGGGAGTACGAAGCGACGATGCTGCGCGACCTGCTGGGGATCAGTCGCCCGGCTTGAGGCCGGCGGCGGCGACCACGGCGCGGTACTTCTCCAGTTCCGCCTGTTGGAAGGCGGCGAAGTCGCGCTGGCCGCGGAACGTGATGGGGGTGGAGATCC
>JAIYAI010000401.1 GCA_027489135.1 Acetobacteraceae bacterium | reverse complement strand
GCAATGCACGGTGACCAGGCAGCCCAGCCTGCGGGCGGTGGCCAGGACGCGAAGGTACTCGTCGTCGGTCAGGCGCAACGGCTCGTAGGTGAGGAAGACCTTCAGGCTGCGCACGCCCTCCGCGACGATGCGCGGCACCTCGCGCTCCAGCACGTCCTCGGTCGGGTCGGCGATGATCTGGTGGAAGCTGTGGTCCAGCATCGCCCGCGACGCGCGCTGCCGGTAATCCTGGAAGCGGTCCCAGACCCCATGCCCCTTCCATTGCAACACGAAACAGACGACGGAGGTGGTGCCGCCGGCGAAGGCGGCGGCGGAGGCGCTGACGAAGCTCTCCTCGTTCGCCGACCCGTCGGGCTGCGGTTCCTCGATATGGCAATGCGTGTCGACGCCGCCGGGCAGGACCAGCAGGCCACCGGCATCGACCACCTCGGCCGCGTCGGTGATGCTGTCGGCCAGGGCGGCGATGCGGCCGGCGCGGATGCCGATGTCGCAGCGCTGCGGACCCAGCCCGTTGCCGGTCACCACCGATCCGCCCCGCACCACGAGGTCGAACGCCGCCATGAAGCCTCCCCTGCCGCCAGCAATCGCGGGTTGCATCATGCCGTTGCAACGCGCGCCGTGCAAAGCATGATGGGCTCCAGGGCTGGGTGATTCGCGCATGGAGATGCTCGCAGCGCCGATTGCGTTGCTGCTGGTGGCATGGATGGCACAGGCGGCAGCAACAACGCTGCTCTGCTGGTGGTATCTGCATCTGCTGCGGCGACCGCAGCCCGCTCCGGCGACGCTGCCGCCCGTACTGGTCCTCGTCCCCGTGCGTGGTCCGATCCCCACCCTCGACGCATTCCTCTCGGGACTCGCGGCGCAGGATCATCCGGGGTCCTGGCGCGTCGTTTTCGCGCTGGAGGGTGCCGACGACCCGACCCTGCCGATGATCGACGCCTTCGTCGCCGCGAAGCCCGGGCGTGCCGCGCGGGTGCTGGCCGGGCCGGCCGCGGGGCGCGGGCAGAAGGTGCAGAACCTGCTGGCCGCCCTGGCCACGGCGCGGCCAGAGGAGGCGGTGCTGGTCACGCTGGACGCCGATATCCTGCCGCCGCCCGGGATGCTCGCGGCACTGCTGCGGCCCGTGCTGGCGGGCCAGGCGCCGATCGCCAGCGGCTATCGCTGGTCGGTCCCGGTCGACGCTGCGCTGGGGTCGCGCCTCGTCGCGTTGGCCGATGCCGGGATCGGCACGCTGCCGCGCCATGCGGCGTGGAACCTCTGCTGGGGCGGCGCGACGGCGCTGCGGCGCGACGCGGTCGATCTCCGCGCCGTGTGGGACCGTGCCGTGTCCGACGACCTCGTGCTGACCCGCGCGGCCGTGGCGGCGGGGCTCACCATCTACGCGCCGCTGGACGTCCGGCCGCCGAGCCCCGTGCACCTGCCGGGGCTGATGGACGCGCTGCGCTTCGGCGCACGGCAGTACCGCGTGCTGCGCCTGCACGCCCCGCGGGCTTTCGCCTGGGCGCTGCTGGCGGCGGCGGTTCCGGTGGCGGGCGCGGTGGCGGCGGCCATGGCCGGCACCGGGGCGGCGATGGCCTGCCTCGGCATCGCGCTGGCGCTGCAGCGGGTCCGGGCCGCGCTGCGCGGCGCAATCGCCCGGCGCGTGCTGCCCCCCGACGCGGCGGCGGCGGCCTGCGGCGGCCTGCGCGACGCCTGGCTGGCGCCGGCAGTGCCGCTCTTCCAGCTTGCCTGCCTGCTGCGGGCCGGCCTCGGCGGGCGCTGGCTGTCCTGGGCCGGGCGGCGGTACCGGGTGGGCCGCGAGGGCAGGGTGATCGAAACCGGGCGCGCATCCTAAGCCCGGACATCGGTGGCCCGGATTGATCCGGCGCAAAGACTCACGGCGGACAGGCTGTCTAGGCTCGCCCGATGAACGCCACCGTGCCCATCAGCTACGCCCTGGCGAACCTGCCCCGGTACACGAGCTATCCGACCGCGCCGCAGTTCCAGGCGCTCGACGAGGCCAGCTACCGGGACTGGCTCGCGGAGATCGGCCCGGAGACCGCGCTCTCCCTCTACCTGCACATCCCCTTCTGCAAGTCGCTCTGCTGGTATTGCGGCTGCCACACCGCGATCACCCGCAACGACGACCGCATCGGCCGCTACGCCGCCGCGCTGCGTCGTGAGGCCGAACTGCTGCAGGACGCCCTGCCGGGGCATGGCGGCATCGCCGCGCTGCATCTCGGCGGCGGCACGCCGACGGCGATCGGCGGCGCCGCGCTGCGCGACCTGTTGCAGGCCATCCGCGCCGGCTTCGGCGTGCGGGACGGCGCCGAATTCGCCGCCGAATGCGACCCCCGCACCCTGAACGAGGAGACGGTCGAGGCCCTGGCAGCCGGCGGGATTACCCGCGCCTCGCTCGGCGTGCAGGACATCAACCCGACGGTGCAGAAGCGCATCGGCCGCGTGCAGACCGACGACGCGGTGGCGGGCGCGGTGGAGCGCCTGCGCCGCGCCGGCATCCTGCGCGTCAACCTCGACATCATGTACGGGCTGCCGGGCCAGACCGAGGCCGAGGTGGCGGCGACGGCGCGCTTCGCCGCGGCGCTCGGCGCCGATCGCGTCGCGGTCTTCGGCTATGCCCATGTGCCCTGGATGAAGCCGCACCAGAACGCCATCCGCAGCGAGGACCTGCCCGGCGCTCTGGAACGCGTGCGCCAGGCGGAGACGGCGGAGCGCACGCTGCGCGAGGCGGGCTACGAGGCCATCGGCCTGGATCACTTCGCGCGGCGCGATGACAGCATGGCGGTGGCGCAGCGCAACGGACGCCTCAGGCGGAACTTCCAGGGCTACACGACGGATCCGGCGCCGACGCTGCTCGGGCTCGGCGCCTCCGCGATCGGCAGCATCGGCACGGCGGATTTCGCGGGCTATGCGCAGAACGACCCGGACGAGCGGCGCTATGTCGCCGCCGTCGGGAACGGCCAGTTGCCGGTCAAGCGCGGCCGCCCGCTGACCGAGGACGACCGCCTGCGCCGCCACGTGATCGAGCGGGTGATGTGCGACTTCGTGCTCGACCTGGCGGAGCTGCCGGAGAGCCTGCTCGAGGAAGCGCGGCCCGGGCTGGAGCGGCTGGAGGCCGACGGCATCGTGGCGCTGGCCCCCGACATGCTCTGGGTGACGGCGACGGGGCGGCGGCATGTGCGCCATGTCGCGGCCTGCTTCGACGCCTATCTCGGCAACGGCGCGGGGCGGCACAGCGCAGCGGTGTAGGCGCATGACCTGCGGGCCGGTCTTCGAGCCGGTCCGAGCGCCCGAATGGGCGCCGCGCCGAGTGGCGCGAAGTCAAGCAAACCGAAGGTTTGCGCCCGGCGTCTGAGAGGCCCTGAGCGTATCAACGATCAGGGCCATCGACAGGAAGCGTTTCCGGCGGCGCGATGCGGTTCAGCCCGTCGCGCAGGCGGTCGAGCAGGCGGAACAACTGCACGCATTCCTCGGTCGTGAAGTCGGCCAGCGCCGCGCCGTAGTAGTCGCGGATGCTGCCGAGCATGGCGTCCCAGGTCGCTTCCCCCTGCGCGGTCATGCGGACATGCCGGAGGCGCCCGTCCGCCCCGGCGGTGCGCACCCGCTCCACCAGCCCCGCCTGTTCCAGCCGGTCCAGCACGGCGGTGAGGTTCTGCCGGCTGACCATCAGGAAATCGATCAGGTCCTTCACGGTCAGCCCCCGCTCCCGCGCCGCGGGGCGGGAGAGGGCGCCGAGCACGGCCCATTGCTGGGTGGTGGCGCCGAAGCCGGCGACCGCACGGGTGCCGGTTTTGTGCATGAGATTCGAGGCCTGGTAGAGCCGGAGAAACAGCCGGTTGGCCACGTCGAAGCGGGCGCGGGCATCCTCTGGCGCGACCATATCCATCAAGGTATTGCCATTTTGCATGGGATATAGCATACCCTTGTCATAACTGCTCCGCCAGCAGGAGGAACGAATGCGCGGCCTGAAGGACAGGGTGGTGATCGTCACCGGCGGCGGGGGCGGGATCGGCGGTGCGACCTGTCGCCGCTTCGCGGAAGCGGGCGCCAAAGTCGCGGTCTTCGACATCGACGAGGCGGCCGCCGCCCGCACGGCCGAGGCCTGCGGCTGCGCGGCGGGCGCCTTCCGCTGCGACATCACCGATCATGCCGGGGTCCAGGACGCGGTGGCGGCGGCCGAGGCCGCGCTCGGCCCCGTCGGCGCGCTGGTCAACAATGCGGGTTGGGATGTCTTCCGCCTGTTCAAGGATTCCACGCCCGAGGAATGGCAGAAGCTGATCGCCATCAACCTGGTCGGCGCGCTGAACATGCACCATGCCGTGCTGCCGGGGATGATCGCGCGGCGGGCCGGGCGGATCGTCAACATAGCCTCCGACGCCGCGCGGGTGGGAAGCACTGGGGAGGCGGTCTACGCGGCCTGCAAGTCCGGGCTGCTGGGCTTCTCCAAGACCATCGCGCGGGAACATGCGCGGCACGGCATCACGGTGAACGTGGTCTGCCCGGGGCCGACGGATACGGCGCTGTTCGCAGGCTACAAGGAAGGCGCCGGCAATCCCGAGAAGCTGGACGAGGCCTTCCGCCGCGCCGTGCCCATGGGTCGGATCGGCACGCCCGAGGACCTGCCCGGCGCCATCCTGTTCTTCGCCAGCGACGACGCGGCCTATGTCACCGGGCAGGTGCTGAGCGTGTCCGGCGGCCTGACGATGGCGGGCTAGAGGGAAAGCACCATGCAGTACGAAGACATCCTCTACACCGTCGCCGACGGCGTCGCGACCATCGCCATCAACCGCCCCCAGGTGATGAACGCCTTCCGCGGCCGCACCTGCGAGGAGCTGATCCACGCCCTCAACAAGGCCGGTTGGGACAAGGCGATCGGCGTCATCGTGCTGACCGGCACCGGCGACCGCGCCTTCTGCACCGGCGGCGACCAGTCGGCGCATGACGGCAACTACGACG
>JAIYAI010000239.1 GCA_027489135.1 Acetobacteraceae bacterium | reverse complement strand
GTCCCGCTCGATCTCGGTGGCGGCCGTATCATCAAAAAAAAAAGCAACCCGCTGACCGAGCTGGCCGACGCCATCGGCAACCGCCGCCTGCCCACCTACGACGCGCGCTCCGCCATGTACGACGCCGATGGGCGCCAGCTGTCGCGGGAGGAGGTGGCCGCCATCTTCGACACAGTCGCCCGGCTCATCTCGCATGACAGCCCGCTCGCCTGGCGCGGCGCGCGGGACGTGAGCCTCGCCGAGGCGGTGCCGCTGCTGGACCCGACGCGCGTCGCCGACCCCTACCAGCGCCGCGTCGCCGCATGGTTGTCCGCCTATGTCGCCGGCTATGCGGGCGGCGATGCGGCGGAGGTCTCGGCCCGCGGCTGGTTCGGCGGCGACGGCGAGATCCCGGAGGAGAACCACCTGCTCGCCCAGGGCTACGGCGCGATCATCGCGCATCTTGCCCGCGGCCTCGACGTGCAGCGCAGGCAGGTGGTGACCACGGTGCGCCTGACCGGCACCGGCGTCGCGCTCGCCACCCCGGATCGGGTGTGGGAGGCCGACCGCGCCGTCATCACCCTGCCGCTCGGCGTGCTGAAGCGCGGTACCGTCGCCTTCGACCCGCCGCTGCCGGCGGCGAAGCTCGGCGCGATCGCCCGCATCGGTGTCGGGCTGCTGAACAAGATCGTGCTCGGCTTCGACCGGCGCTTCTGGCCCGCCGACGTGGACTACCTGCGCTACCTCTCGGCCGAGGCGCCGAACGCGGCGCCGGAGATCGTCAGTCTCGCTCCGCATCTCGGCCAGCCCATCCTGGTGGCGCTGGTCGGCGGCACGCCGGCCCAGATCATCGAGGGCTGGCGCGACGACGCGGCGGTGGCGGCGGTGATGCGGGCGCTGCGCGCGATGTTCGGCAGCGGGATCCCGAACCCGGTGGCGGTGCGCGTCACGCGCTGGTCGCGCGACATCTACGCCCGCGGGTCCTACTGCTTCCTGCCCGTCGGCGCGGCGGCGGAGGACCATGCCGCGCTGTCGGCCCCCATCGCCGACCGGCTGCATTTCGCGGGGGAGGCGGCGACGACCGAATGGCCCTCCTACGCGCATGGCGCGCTGATCGGCGGCCGGCGGGCAGCCGCGGAGATCCTCGGCACGCGCGCCGCGATGTCACCCGTCGCGGCGCGTCCCCTACCGGCTTGAGGCCTCCACCGCGTCGCTGATGCCGGCCGCGGCCAGCATCGCCCGCGCCACCGCCAGCGCCTCGGCATCGGCGCTGCGGACCAGGTCGAGCAGCGCCTCCTCCGCCTCCGTCGCGCGGCGGTGGCGGGGCCGGATAATGCCGGAATGCAGCGCCACCCAGGGCGCACGCCATGGCAGCGCGACGAGCGCGCCGGCCGCCAGCGCCTGCGCCGCGACCGGCACCGTGACCGCCGCCACCGCATCGGAATGCGGCAGCGCTCCCAGGGCGACGGTCGGGCTTTCGTGCACCAGCGCGGGGAAGGCCGGGTGCAGCGCGCCGGCCGCGCGCGCGGCTTCCCGCGCGGCGGCGAGCGGCGCCTGCACGCGGCGCGGCGTGCGGCCGATCAGCACGAAGGGCCAGGCCAGGATCTGCGACAGCGCGATCTCCGGCAGCGCCAGCAGCGGGTGCCCGGGCCGCACGACGAAGATCCCGGGATGGGTCGAAAGCGGCTCGACCACAAGATCCTCGGCGTCGTCGAGATTGCCGAGGTCCATGATCCCGATGCTCGCCTCCCGCTCGCGCACGGCGCGCGGCACCTCGGACCAGTTCGCGGCCAGCAGGCGGACCTGCACGGTCGGATAGGCGGCCAGCATCCGCGCCGCCGCGGCCATCAGGAAGCTCTCGATGACATAGGAGCCGGCGGCGACGGTCAGGGTCTGCACCTGCGCGCCGCGCACCTCCGCCAGGTGGCGGTCCAGCCGCTCCAGCCGCTCGAGGATCTCAGCCCCCTCCGCCAGTACGGCGCGGCCGAGATCCGTCGCCACCATGCCGCGGCGGTTGCGGTCGAAGAGCGGGCCGCGCAGCCGCGCCTCCAGCGCCGCGAGGCTACGCGACAGGGCGGGCTGGCCAACTTGCAGCACGCGCGCGGCGCGCGCCATGCTGCCCTCCGCATGGATGGCGCGGACGATCTGCAGATCGCGGACGTCCAGCATATGCCCTTCGGGAAAGTCCAGATTGCCGAAACGATATTGGCATGGAAGCGGATGCAGCGGGCAAGCTTCCTTTCGGCCGGCAGGAGGATGCCGGTGAGGCAGGCCCCGTGACAGAAACCGTGCACAGGACGAGCGATGACTCTACCGGAGCGCCGATGCGGCGTATTCCCGGCGGCAGCTTCCTCATGGGCTCCGACCGGCACTACCCGGAGGAACGCCCCGCGCATCGCGCCCGCGTGGATGGCTTCTGGATGGATGCCGCCACCGTCACCAATGCGGAGTTCGCCGCCTTCGTGGCCGCCACAGGCTATGTCACGGTCGCCGAGCGGCCGCTCGACCCCGCGCTGTATCCGGGGGCGAAGCCGGAGATGCTGGTGCCCGGCTCGCTCGTCTTCCGCATGACGGAGGGGCCGGTCGACACGCGCGACATCGCCAACTGGTGGCACTGGACGCCGGGCGCGCAGTGGCGCCACCCGGAAGGCCCGGGCAGCGACATCGCGACGCGCGCCGAGCATCCCGTGGTGCATGTCGCCTACGAGGACGCGGAGGCTTTTGCGGCCTGGGCCGGCAAGGCGCTGCCGACCGAGGCGGAGTGGGAATTCGCCGCTCGCGGCGGCCTCGACGGTGCGGAATTCGTCTGGGGCGAGGAACTCGCGCCCGAGGGCCGCCACTTGGCCAATACCTGGCAGGGCCCCTTCCCCTGGCGGAATTTCGAGGCGGATGGCTACGTCGGCACCGCGCCGGTCGGCAGCTACCCGGCCAATGGCTACGGCCTGCACGACATGGCCGGCAATGTCTGGCAGTGGACGACGGACTGGTTCGCGCCACGCCATGCCGCGGATCCGGCGAAGCCCTGCTGCGCACCGCAGAACCCGCGCGGGCCGGCGATGGAGGGCAGCTTCGATCCGCGCCAGCCCGCGATCCGCATCCCGCGCCGCGTCGTGAAGGGCGGCAGCTTCCTCTGCGCGCCGTCCTATTGCCGGCGCTACCGGCCCGCGGCGCGCCACGCGCAGATGGTGGACAGCGGCATGAGCCATATCGGCTTCCGCTGCATCCGCCGCGACACCACCGACACCAACGGGGAGATGACGTCATGACAGGCAAGGCAGGTTCGCGCCGCGACATGCTGCTGGGCGGCGGC
>JAIYAI010000524.1 GCA_027489135.1 Acetobacteraceae bacterium | reverse complement strand
TTCTCGAGCCCGTTCAGCGCGCCGGCGACCAGCGCGGTCAGGCAGATGAACCACAGATAGGGCAGCGTGATCCGGCTGAGCTCCACGGTCAGCGCGAACTTCTCTGGCCGTTCCAGGTAGCCCGGCACCAGCACCGCCAGCACATCGGGCATGAAGACCAGGCCAAGGCCCGTAAGCAGCGCAAGCCAGAGCGCCATCAGCCCGCTCATCCGCTCGGCGAGGTCGCGGGCGGCGGCGCGGCCTTCCCGCGCCAGGGTGCCGGCGAAGGCGGGCACGAAGGCGGCGGCGAAGGCGCCCTCGCCGAAGAGGCGGCGGAACAGGTTGGGCAGTTGCAGCGCGACGAAGAAGGCATCCGCCACGGGTCCGGCGCCGAGCCGCGCGGCGATCAGCATGTCGCGGGCGAAGCCGAGGACCCGGCTGGCCATGGTCCAGCCGCCGACGGTGAGGACGCCCCTGAGCATGGCGGGGCCTCTAGCCGGGGGGGCACCGGCCCGCAACGCGGGCGAGGGTCAGCCCTGGCGCGCCGCGATCAGCCGCGCCTCGGCCTCCTCCGGGGCCATGTCCAGCGCCTGCACGGCGACGCCGCGTGGGAAACCGCCGCGGGCCAGCGCCGCCAGCGCCTTCAGCCGCGCTGCGGGATCGGCCGCTGCCCGTGCGAAGGGCCCGACCCGCCGGCGTCGGCACCAAGCCAGCGCGGCGTCGAGTTCGGACGAATGGGCCTCCTCCGGCAGCACGGCCCGTGCCGTGCCGGCATCCACCCCCTTGGCCGCGAGATGTGCCGCGATGGCGCGGCGGGACCGGCCGCTGCGCGCCAGCCGCTTCGCGCGGGACGCCGCGAAGCCGGCATCGTCGACCGCGCCAGCTGCGACCATGCGCTGCGCCACCCGCGCCGCCGCCGCCTTCGCCGCGGCGACCAGGGGCATGATCGCCTCCGCCGCCATGCCCTCCGCCTCGGCGCGACGGGCCCAGCGGTCGGCGCGGCGTTCCAGCACCCGGCGCAGCCCCACCTCCGTCGCGGCGAAGCGGGCGAGATGCGCGAGCGCCGCGGTGTGTAGCGAGGCCTCGTCCGGCGGCTTGCCGGCAGGAATCGGGCCGCGGCGCGGCGGGTGGGGGGGCGGCATCGGCGCATCCTGCCATGCTGGCAGGGGCCGCGCACCGGCTGGACTCGCCCCGGCCCCGGCCCTAACCGCGCCCGGCACCTCACGGGGGAGAGACATCCGATGCCCAGCACCTACCCGACCAATGGCCTGACGCTCGCCCAGGCCAGCATGATCGTCGATGCATCCCTGGCGAAGGGGAAGGAACTTGGGCTGATGCCGCTGACCGTGGTGGTGCTCGACGCCGGCGGGCAGATCAAGGCGGTGAAGCGGGAGGACGGCTGTTCCCTGCTGCGCTTCGACATCGCCCAGGGCAAGGCCTTCGGCGCGCTGTCCCTCGGCGTCGGTGGGCGGGAGCTGTTCCGCCGCTCCACGGCCATGCAGGGCTTCGTCAACGCGCTCTCGGACCTGACGGCCGCGCGCGGCGCCGGCGCGGTGCCGGTGCCGGGCGGCGTGCTGGTGACGGACGGCAAGGGCGTGATCCTCGGCGCCGTCGGGATCAGCGGCGACGTCTCCGACAAGGACGAGGAAGCGGCGCTGGCCGGCATCGCCGCGGTGGGGCTGTCCGCCGACACGGGCGCCCCGGCTGCCTGATCGCGACTGGGTGGGGGGGTGCAACGCCCCTCCCCGCGTGACGTTCTACGGTCATGCCGGCACGATTCCCGCCGGCGCTCACATGATCGTGGAGCCTTCCCCATGACGTTTCGCCAGACCCTGTTGTCCATGTCGGCCGCCGCCGCGCTGACCGGCGCGCCGGCGCTCGCCCTCGCCCAGTCGGGCGGGTCCTCGGGCGGCGGCAGCTCGATGCAGTCGACCACCACCCAGACCACGCCGCAGACCGGCCCGGTCTCCAGCACACCCGGCACGCGCGCGGGCGCCACGCCGGGCGGCACGGGCAGCACGCAGACGGCCCAGGGCGCGACGGGCACGCGCGATGCCGCGGGCGGCGTGATGGCCCAGTCGAATACGACGACCGGGAACACCTCGACCCCGCGCGACGGCACCCCGGGCAATCCGCCGAGCACAGCCACCCAGCGCGCCGTCGATGGCGTGACCGGCAACCGCACCCCGCCCGACGGCACGCCGGGTAACCCGCCTGGCACCGCCGCGGGACGGGCCATGGACCGCACGCTCGGCAGCAATACGACGGGCACCAACCCGTCGGGCAGCAGCGCCACCAGCGGCATGCGCGATACCCACGCCTCCGCCGGCCTGATGCCGATCGAGAGCGCCGCGCTGCGCAACGGACGCCGCGCCAGCAAGATGATCGGCGCCAACCTCTACAACGAGAACAACGACAGCATCGGCGAGGTCGAGGACATCCTGATGCCGATGCCGACCGCCTCCACCGGCGGCACGGCGCCGACGCCGGTCGCCATCGTCTCGGTCGGCGGCTTCCTCGGCATCGGCGCGAAGCTGGTGGCGGTGCCCTATGAGCGCCTGCAGTGGAACGGCGACCGCAGCCGCTGGACCCTCTCCGGCGCGACGAAGGAGAGCCTGACCGCGCTGCCGGGCTTCAGCTACGATGGCAACGAGCGCCGGGGCTGAGCCAGCCGCCCTGTCCGAATTGGTCCGCGGGGGGTTTCCCCGCGGGTCGCTTTCCGCTTATCTCGCGGTTTCTTCCGCCCGTGGCGCCGGATTGGCCGTCGCCGCGAGGACCAATTCCGCGGAAGATCGTGGGAGCGTTGCCGTGATTCCCGCTCTGATGCCGACCTACAACCGCGCCGACCTGCCGTTCGAGCGGGGCGAGGGCGCTTGGCTGTGGACGGAAGACGGGCGACGATTCCTCGATTTCGGCTCCGGCATCGCCACCGCCTCCGTCGGTCACGCCCATCCGCACCTGGTGAAGGCCATCGCGGATCAGGCG
>JAIYAI010000004.1 GCA_027489135.1 Acetobacteraceae bacterium | reverse complement strand
GCGGATGTTGGGGGCCGTGATCACCTTGTCGTCGAGCACGATGGCGAAGGGCCGGCCGACATTCTGCCGCGTCACGTCGGCGAAGCGGCGGGTGCCGACGGAATCGAAGGTGAAGTTCACCACCCATTCGCCGGTGCGGCTGTCCTGGCCGGCGCGGGCATCGGTGAGGTTGGCGCCGTCCACCTCGACGCGGCGGCGCACGGCGTAGCGGTCCGGCTGGCCCGGCCCGGCCCGCTCGCCCGAGAGGAACATCACCCCGGGCGGCGGGGCGCCGCCGGACATGGGGTTGGCGCTCTCGTCCAGCAGGTGGAAGGTCATGCGGGCGGTCTTGCCCAGCAGGTCCTTGATACGGCCCGGATCCTCGACGCCGGGCAGTTGCACCAGGACGCGGTTCTGGCCCTGGCGGGCGATCAGCGCCTCGACCACGCCGGTCTCATCGATGCGGCGCCGGACGATCTCGATCGACTGCTCGACGGCGCTGCTGGCCTTGGCACGCAGGCCGGCCTCGGTCAGTCCCACGGTCACGGTGCCATCGGGCGCGGTGGTGACCTCGAGATCGGGCACCGAGGTGCCGGCGCTGGTCTGCACCGGGTTCGCGGCCTCCCGCATCAGGCGCGCGGCCTCGGCCGCCTGGCCGGTATCGCGGACACGGAAGCTGATGCGGCGCGCCGCCGGATCGGCGGCCAGGTTGACGTAGCCGATATTGGCCCCGCGCAGCCGGGTGCGGGCCGAATCCGCCAGCCCCTCCAGCCGTTCCTTCACCACCGCGTCGATGTCGACCTCCAGCAGCAGGTAGGAGCCGCCGCGGAGATCGAGGCCGAGCGAATAGGTTCGTGCCCAGGAGGGCAGGGACGACTTGGGGAAGAGGTTGGGCAGGCAGAGCAGGGCGCCGAGCAGGACCACGGCAAGGATCGCGGCGGTCTTCCAGCGGGCGAAATACATCATGCAGCGTCGGTCCGGCCCTTGGGGGCTCTGCGCCCCTGGGGAAAGCGGCCCCCGGGGGCGATCCGGCCCGGGGGGGAAGGCGGTCCCGCGGCCGCGGCGGCGCCGGGGCGGGGACTCGGGCGCGGTTGTGCCGCCCGGGGCGGGCGGATGCAACCGCGACGCGGGGCTGCTAGAGCCCGCCCC
Source organism: Acetobacteraceae bacterium (assembly GCA_027489135.1). Taxonomy (GTDB): domain Bacteria; phylum Pseudomonadota; class Alphaproteobacteria; order Acetobacterales; family Acetobacteraceae; genus JAIEOP01. Next base: position 14,151 of record JAIYAI010000004.1, on the reverse strand, counting down.
GGCAGCGAAGGGCGGACTCCGCATGGGCGTCAGGGTAGGCGTGCTCGGCGTCGGACATTTCGGGCGCTTCCACGCGCTGAAGCTCGCGGCGCGCGGCGACCTGGCCGGCGTCTTCGACGCGGACCCTGCCCGCGCCGCCGCCATCGCCGCGGAGACCGGGGCGCCCGCCCTCGACCGGGACGCGCTGATCGCGGCCAGCGATGCCGTGATCGTCGCCGTGCCCACCCGCTTCCACCACGACGCCGCCATGGCGGTGCTGGCCGCGGGCCGCCACTGCTTCGTCGAGAAGCCGCTGGCCGGCACGATGGCCGAGGCGGAGGCGATCGCCGGCGCGGCGGCGCGGCGCGGCCTCGTGCTGCAGGTCGGGCATATCGAACGCTACTCGGCGGCGATCCGGACGCTGCGGGAGAGCGGCGCGCAATCGGGGCCGGGCGTCGCCTATGAGGCCGTGCGGGTCGCGCCCTTCCGGCCGCGCAGCCTCGACGTCTCGGTCGTGCTGGACCTGATGATCCACGACCTCGACCTGGTGCTGTCCCTGGCCGGAGCCCCGCTGGCCGAGGTCCGGGCGGTGGGCGCGCCGGTGATGTCGGCGCATCCGGACTACGCCGTGGCGCAGCTTCGCTTCGCCGACGGTGCCGCGGCGACTGTCACCGCCAGCCGTATCAGCGTGGCGCTGGACCGGCGGCTGCGCGTGCTGGGCCCGCGCGGCGAGACGCGGGTGGACTTCCTGGCGCGCAGCCTGGAGGTGGTCCGGCCCGGCGGCGTGGAGGCGGTGCCGACCATGCCCGGCTGGGGCATCGAGCGCGCGACCTGGGTCGAGCATGACAGCCTGGAGGCGGAACAGGCCGCCTTCCTGGCGAGCATCGCGGAGGGCGCGCCGGTGGAGGCCGACGCGGCCGTGGCGCTCGCGGCGCTGGATTCGGCGCTCCGGGTGGAGGCGGCGATCGGCTAGTGTCCCGGTTCGGAAGTCCTGCGGACTTCGTCCTCGGGCCACTCGCCCATGTTTTCAGTGGCCTGCTGATCCGCTCCGTTCCGGGGGGCTCCGAACTTCGCGGGCAGGACACTAGATCCGCGCCACCGCATCGCCCAGCCGGATCGCCCCACCCTCCAGCACCCGCGCGGTGATCCCGCCATGGTGCCGGACCGCGGTGTAGCCGCCGGGGCCGAACTCCTCCTCCATGCGGGAGCAGGGGTGGCATTCCCCGCTGTATTCCAGCAGCGCGGCGCCGATCCGGAAGCGGTGCCCCTTCAGCGCCGGGAGGTTCAGCCCGGCGACCACCAGATTCCGCCGGAGCCGGTCCGGCGCCACCGCCTGCAGGCCGAGATAGCCGGCGATGGCGGCGAGGTGCTCCGCCGCGACCAGCGTCACCTGTCGCCCGCCCGTGGCCGCGCCCCGCCAGCGGTCGCCCTCCAGCCCGGCGCCGGGCCGCAGCGCGGCCTCCTCCACCGCCAGCATCGGCGCGCGGCGCGCCGGGCGCAGCCCGATCCATCGCAGGCACCCGGGGCGGACCGGCGCCGTAAGCAGCCGCGCGAGGGGCGATTCGGGGTTCACGCCGGTGTCAGGCGCCGCGGCGCGAAGCTGTGCGGGTCCGCCATCTTCCAGGCCTCGGCGAAGCGGGGATCGTCGGTGCCGCGCAGCAGCTCGCCCGGCGCCAGGCAGGGGTAGAGTTCGTCGAAGCGCCGGACCTCCTGCGGGGAGATGCGGCGGCGGAAATGCTCGGGCCGGAACTCACCGGGATGCGAAAGGCCCGCCGCGGCGGTGAGTTCCGCCAGCACATGGATGGTCGCGGCGTGGAAGCTGGCGACGCGCTCCGCCTTGTCCGGTACCACCAGGGCGCGGGCGCGCAGCGGGTCCTGGGTGGCGACGCCGGTGGGGCACCTGTCGGTGTGGCAGGAAAGCGACTGGATGCAGCCGAGCGCGAACATGAAGCCGCGCGCCGAATTGCACCAATCGGCGCCCAGCGCCATCGCGCGCGCGATGTCGAAGGCGCTGGCGATCTTGCCGCTGGCGCCGAGGCGGATGCGCTCGCGCAGCCCGGTGCCGACCAGCGCGCTGTGCGCGAAGCTCAGCCCCTCGCGCAGCGGCATGCCGAGATGATCCATGAACTCGAGCGGCGCGGCGCCGGTGCCGCCCTCCGCCCCGTCCACCACGATGAAGTCGGGCAGCTCTCCGGTCTCCAGCATCGCCTTGCAGATCGCCAGGAATTCGTGCGGCTGGCCGATGCAGAGCTTGAAGCCGGCGGGCTTGCCGCCCGAGAGGCGGCGCATCTCCGCGACGAACCGCATCATCTCGATGGGCGTGGAGAAGGCGGAGTGCCGCGGCGGGGAGACGCAGTCCTGGCCCATCGGCACGCCGCGTGTCGCGGCGATCTCGGCGCTGACCTTGGCCGCCGGCAGCACGCCGCCATGCCCGGGCTTGGCACCCTGGCTGAGCTTGAGCTCCACCATCCTGATCTGCGGCAGCGCCGCGGTCTCCGCGAAGCGTTCCGGCGAGAAGCTGCCGTCCGGGTTGCGCGCGCCGAAATAGCCGGAGCCGATCTCCCAGATGATGTCACCGCCGTGTTCCGCGTGATAGGGGCTGAAGCCGCCCTCACCGGTATCGTGCGCGAAGCCGCCCTTGCGGGCGCCCAGGTTCAGCGCGCGGATGGCGTTGGGGGAGAGCGCGCCGAAGCTCATCGCCGAGATGTTGAGGATCGAGGCGCTGTAGGGCTGCGCGCAGTGCGGGCCGCCGATGGTCAGGCGTGGCGGGGCAGGGTTCGGCTCAAGCGCCGCGATGGAGTGGGCGAGCCATTCGTAGCCGGCCTCTCCGACATCGAGCTGCGTGCCGAAGGGGCGCTTGTCGAGGTCCATCTTGGCGCGCTGGTAGACCAGGGCGCGCTTGTCCCGGCTGAAGGGGGTGCCGGTCTTCTCGTCCTCGAAGAAGTACTGGCGCATCTCGGGCCGGATGGATTCCAGCAGGAAGCGGAGATGCGCCGTGATCGGGTAGTTGCGCAGGACGGCGTGGCGCGGGTTGACCAGGTCGCGAAAGCCGAGCGCGGCGAGGCTGCCGGCGACGCCGAGGCCGAGCAGCCACCAGCCCGACCCGCCGCCGAGCAGCAGGAGCAGGCAGAGCAGCGCCGCGGCACAGGACAGCGTCAGCGCGAGGAAGCGCGGCGTGAAGGCGAGCTTGAGGGCGACAGGCATGGCGTGACGCTTCCCGATCTTCGGTCGCCGCGCACCGGTGGCGGAGGGGGCGACGACGCCCCAGCATAGACCGGGCACGGCCCGGATGCCGAAGCGTGCTACGCCCAAGTTTCTCGAAGGTTACGCGACACCGGGCGCGGCAACCCCCGGGGTCATGCCACGGCCGGCCTGCGCTCGGGCTGCCATCTGAGCCACAGCACCGCCGCGACCGCCACGACCATCATCGCCAGCGCGAACCAGTTCAGCGGCTCCCAGCCCAGCCGTTCCTGTGCGAAGCCGGCCAGGAAGCTGGCCGCGGCCGTGGTACCGAAGACCAGGAAGTCGTTCATCGCCTGGACCTTGCCGCGCTCATTGGCGGTGTAGCAGGTGGTCAGCAGGGTCGTCGCGCCGACGAAGAGGAAGTTCCACCCCACGCCATTCAGCGTGAGAGAAATGCGGAAGTGCCAGTCCGTCGTGCCGTGGATCCCGGCGGCGATGCCGAGCGTCAGCAGCGCGATGCCCCAGAGCATCACCGGTTGCGTGCCGTAGCGGGTGATCAGGTTCCCGGTGAAGAAGGCGGGCACGAACATGCCCATGACATGGACGAAGATGACGAAATGCGCCTCGGCATGCGGCAGGCCGCAGGCGACGATGGCCAGCGGCGAGGCGCTCATCAGGAAGGACATGCAGCCATAGGCGACCATGCCGGAGACGGCGGCGGCGATGAAGCGGGGCTGGGCCACGATCTCGGCGAGCGGCCGCGGCGGCGCCACCTGGCCGCCCCCGGCGGCGGTGGCGGCGGCGGCGGTCACCTCGGACGGCGAGGGGAAGCGGATGAAGCCCATCACGATGAAGACGATCAGGTGCAACCCGACCATGGCGGCATAGGTGCCGATATAGATCGGCAGCCACTGGTCATGCGTCAGGCGCACCAGGGAAGGACCGATGATGCCGGCAACGACGCCGCCGGCGGTGACCCAGGAAATGGCGCGCGCCCGGTAGGCCGGCGGCACCAGTTCTATGGCGCCGAAGCGGTACATCTGCAGCGAGGCCACGGCGTAGCCGAGCAGGATGCCGCCGCCGCACATGACCCAGAAGTTCGACAGCCACAGCCCCGTGCCCACAACGCTGGCGCCGGCCATGCCGAACAGCGACCCGACCCGGTAGCCGAAACGCCGGCCCATGCGCTGCATCAGCATCGCCGCCGGGAAGACCCACAGCATAATGCCGAGATGCTGCATGGTCACCGGCAGGGTCGCCAGTTCCCGATCCGGGTAGAAGGTCACGACCGAGAGCGCGGTCGCGGCGAACATCATGGTGTTGCCCGCCTGGCCGATGGCCTGGCAGCAGGTCAGCAGCAGCAGGTTGCGCTTCGTCCGCGTGTCGAGGCCTGGCGCCCCTGTCTCGGCCATGTCGTGCGAATCCTGCCCTCCGCCCCCAGCCGGGCGGTCGGTCGAATGAACACGCCCGCGTCGCGCCTGTCGAGACGCCGGGGCGGGAGGCAGCCGTGCAGGACGGGAATGCTTGCGGCGGGCCCGGCGCGCGGCGCAGGCTGCAACTGTCCAGGACAAGGCCGCCGCCCCATGCAGGGCGGCGCCGGGGAAGGGGGGAGCGGGCCATGCGCCTGATCACACGTCGCCATGCGCTGCTGGTGGCGCCAGCGCTCGCCCTGCCGGGGATCGCCCGCGGACAGGGAACGGACTACCCCAGCCGCCCGATCCGCTTCGTCATTCCGGGCCCCGCCGGATCGGGCGTCGACATCATGACCCGGGCGCTAGGCGAGGTGGTGCAGCGGCGGACCGGCGCCGTCTTCGTCGTCGACAACCGGGCCGGGGCCGCCGGCGCCATCGGCGCCCGCTTCGCCGCCGGCCAGCCCGCGGACGGCTACACCGTCTTCTACGGCGGCCCCAACTTCGTGATCCTGCCCGTGATGAACCCCGCCTTCGCGCGGGAGATCGACGTGCGCACCGCCTTCGACCCCGTCACGATCGCCGGCAGCGGCCCCTTCGTGCTGGTGGCGAACCCGAAGGTGCCGGCGGCGAACATCGTCGAGTTCATCGCCTGGCTGCGCGAGAACCCCGGCACCTGGAACTATGCGACCTCCGGCGTGGGCGCGACCGTCCACCTGCTGTGCGAGTTGTTCCGCCTACGCATCGGCAGCCCGCCGGGAACCATGGTGCCCTATCGCGGCGACAGCGCCGCCATCCAGGCCGTGGCGAACGGGGAGGCGGCCTGGAGCATCGCCGTCTCCGGTAGCACCAAGCCCTTCGCCGATGCGGGCCAGGTCCGCGCGCTCGCGGTCACGGGGCCGGCGCGCATGGCGGCGCTGCCGGGCGTGCCGACCCTGAAGGAAACCGGCCTCGCGCCGGGGATCGAGACCGTCGCCTGGCTCGCCTATTTCGTGCCGGCGGGGACGCCGGCGGCCCGCACGGCCTGGCTGCAGCGGACCATCGCCGCCGCCATGCACGACCCGGCGCTGAAGGACCGGCTCGACATCCTGGGATTCGAGCCGGTCGGCTCCGACCCCGCGGCGCTGCGGGAGACGGTGGCGCGGGACCTCGCCCTCTGGTCCCGGGTCGTCGAGGAGGCGAAGATTCCGCGGGACTAGCCCGTCCTACCCGGCCGCCTGCGCACCCCGGACCAGCCGCCCTGGCAGCGCGCCGGTCGCGACGCCCTCCCGGTAGACCACCTCGCCGGCGACGATCGTTGCCTCGTAGCCCTTGGCGCGCTGCAGCATCCGCTTGCCGCCCGCGGGCAGGTCGTAGGCGATCTCCGGCATCGCCACGCCCAGGCGGTCGTAGTCGATGACGTTGAGGTCGGCGCGCAGCCCCGGCGCGATGGCGCCGCGGTCCGCGAGGCCGACGGCCATCGCGTTGTCGCGCGTCAGCCGCTTGATGACGAAGCCGAGCGGCAGCCTCGCCCCGCGCGTGCGGTCGCGGGTCCAGTGCGTGATCATGCTGGTGGTCGAGCTCGCGTCGCAGATCAGCCCGACATGCGCACCGCCGTCGCCGAGGCCCATCAGCGTGTTCGGGTGCTCGATCATCGTCTTCGCCGCCTCGAGGTCGAAATCGGCATAGTTGATGATGGGCCGGTTCAGGATGCCGCGCCCGCCGCGCGCCATCATCAGGTCGTAGGCGAGCTCCTCGACGTTCACCCCCTGGCGCTGCGCCATGGCGGCGAGGCTCGTCTCGGGCGCCGGCTCGTACTCGGGCGGGTCGCCGAGGGGGAAGATCCGGTCCCAGGTGTTGAGGCGGTAGATCATCGCCGGGTCCGTCGTCGGCTCGGACAGGATCTGCGCCCGGAAGGCCGGGTCGCGCAGCGCGACCAGGCGCTGCTCGAAGGGCAGGTGGGCGATGCGCTTCCAGGACGGGCGCGGGAAGAAGGGGTTCTGGCTCAGCTCGAAGCCGAGCATCAGCCCGATCGGCCGGGCCATGACCTGGCCCGTGATCGGCGTGCCGGCGGCGTTCGTCTCCGTGATGCGATCCAGCAGGAAGCGCCAGAGCCAGGGCTTCGATTCGCGCTGCAGCAGCGAGAAGGTCATGGGCCGGCCCGCGGTCTCGGCGACGCGGCGCAGCATGGCGAATTCGGCGCCGGGATCGTCGAAGTCGGAGATCACCTGCAGCCAGCCCGCGCCTTCGCGGCCGAGCGCCCGGCCGATCTCGGCGAGTTCCTCCTCCTCCGCGCGCAGCGTCGGCGTGTGGCGCCCGTCGAGCGTCTTGTGGGCCAGCGCCCGGGAGGTCGAGAAGCCGAGCGCACCGGCGCGCACGGCCTCGGCCGCGAGGCGTGCCATCTCCGCCCGGTCGGCCTGGTTCGCGGGTTCGTGGTCCGCGGCGCGCTGGCCCATGACGTGGATGCGCAGCGCCGCGTGCGGCACCTGCGTGGCGACGTCCATGTCGAAGCGCCGCGCCCCGAGCACGTCGAGGAATTCGGGGAAGCTCTGCCAGGTCCAGGGCAGGCCTTCGGTCAGCACGACCTCGGGCAGGTCCTCCACCCCCTCCATCAGCGCGACGAGGATATCGCGCCGCTCCGGCAGGCAGGGCGCGAAGCCGACGCCGCAATTGCCGATCAGGGCCGTCGTCACGCCATGCCAGGAGGAACTGTCGAGGCGGGAGGACCAGGTCGCCTGGCCGTCGTAGTGGGTGTGGACGTCGACGAAGCCGGGCGTGACGAGCTTGCCGCGCGCGTCGATCTCGGCGGTGCCGCGCGGCGCCGCACCGAGCCTGCCCACGGCGAGGATGCGGCCCGAACCGATGGCGATGTCGGCCTCGAAGGGCGCGCCGCCGAGGCCATCGGCGACGGTGCCGCCGCGGATGACGAGGTCGGGTGTGGCAGCCATGGCGTTCCCCCTGGTGCTTCTTCTCCAGGCTGAGCCTAGACCATGCTCCGCGCCCATAGAAGCGCGGATCATGGTCCGGGCATCCGTCAGGTCGCGCGCCGCATGCCTCCGGTGGAGCTGCCTCCGGCGGTCACGCCCCGGCACGGGCCCTGCCGCGGGCTACCCGTCCTCGATGCTCGCGAGCACCGCCCGCGCGGCCGCCTCGCTGGGCAGGATGCCGCCCTCGGGCCGCAGCCGCGCCAGGGCCTCGGCGAAGCCCGCGCGCTGCGCGTCCGCGACCTCGGGCTCCAGAATCGGGCGCACCAGCGCGGCGGCGAGGCGTTGCGGCGTGCAGTCCTGCTGCAGCATCTCGGGCACCACCGCGCGCTCGGCCAGCAGGTTGGTCAAGGAGACATGCGGCACCTTGATCAGCGCCCGCACGATCTCCCCCGTGATGACGTTCACCTTGTAGCCGACGACGTGTGGGATGCCGGCCAGCGCGACCTCCAGGCTGGAGGTGCCGGACTTGATCAGCCCAGCGCCGCCACGGGCGCGGGCGGCGGCGAAGGCGTCGTTCTTGTCCACGGTCTCGGTCACCAGGATGGGGCGCGCGGGCCAGGACTTCGCCGCCTGCTCCACCGCGTCGCGCACCAGCGCGCCGACCGCGACGACAGGGCGCAGGCCCGGCACCTGGCGCGTCGCGATCTCGAGCGCGGTGCCGAAGATCGGCAGCAGGCGGCGCACCTCGGTCCGGCGGCTGCCGGGCATGACGATGACGGGGCACTCGTCCGGGCCGATCCCATGTGCCGCGAGGAAGCGCGCCGCGTCGCCCGCGTCGGCGCCGCTCTCCAGCACGGGGTGGCCCACGAAGCTGACCGGGATGCCGGCCGCCTCCAGCACCGGCGCCTCGAAGGGCAGCAGCGCGAGCACGCGGTCGACGCGCTGCGCGATCTTCGTCACGCGGCCCGGCCGCCAGGCCCAGACCTGCGGCGCGACGTAGTGCACCACCTTGATGCCCTTCGGCCTCACGCGCTCGGCGAGGCGGAGCGTGAAGCTCGGTGCGTCGATGGTGACCAGCACGTCGGGGCGGGCAGCCAGGATCGCCGCCTCGGCCTGCTCCATGCGGCGGGCGAGGCGGCGGATGTTGGGGATCACCTCCAGCAGCCCCATCAGCGCCAGTTCGCGCATGGGAAACAGGCTCTCCAGGCCCTGCTCCGCCATGCGCGCGCCGCCGACGCCGGCGAACTCCACCGCCGGCCGGAGGCGCTTCAGCGCCGCCATCAACCGTCCGCCCAGGATGTCGCCCGAGGCCTCGCCGGCGCAGATCCAGATCCGCATCAGCCGAAGTCCGCGGGCAGGGGCTGGGCCAGTGGGCGGCGGGGCCAGTCGCGGTGGTTCAGCACCGCGCCCTCGCGCCGCACGCGCTCGATCCGCGCGGGGTCGAGGGTGCAGAAGACCCAGCCCGGCGTGTCGAGCGCGCCGCGGGCGAGCACCCCGTCCTCCGGAAAGCCGCGGTCGATCGGGCCGAAGACGCCGGCGAAGCCGCGGTTGGCGTCCAGCGCCGCCGACCAGGGCGCGTCGCCCACGGTGGGGCAGATCGCGACATAGCACTGGTTCTCCAGCGCGCGGGCTCGGGCGGCGTAGTGGACGCGGTTGAAGCCGTGCATCGTATCCGTGCAGGAGGGCGCAAGGATCGCCCAGGCGCCGGCCTCCACCTGCGCGCGCACATGCTTCGGGAATTCGACGTCGTAACAGATCGAAACGCCGATGCGGCCCCAGGGCGTGTCGAAGACCCGCGGGTCGGCGCCGCGCGAGATGCCCCAGCGCTCGCGCTCGAAGCGGGTCATCTGCATCTTGTCCTGGAAGGCGACGCGGCCCTCCGGCGTGATGAGCGGCGCACGGTTGATGGCCACGCCGTCGCCGCGGGGCCAGGGCAGGCTGCCCGGCAGGAGCCAGGTACGGTGGCGGACCGCGGCGTCGCGCATCGCGGCCAGGACCTCGGCATGCGCGGCCAGCATCGCGCGGAGTTCCGCCGCCTCGTCCGCGACATCGGTGCGTGCGAGGCCCGCGCCGAGCGAGACGCAGGCATATTCCGGCAGCACGAGCAGATCGGCGCGCCCGGCGGCCTCGGCAAGCCAGCCGTCGAGCCAATCCGCCCAGGCGGCGACGCTCGCGTGCCGCTCCACCCTGTACTGCAGCAGGCCGAGGCGGAGCGGCGCGGGGGTCACAGCGCGTCCTTCACCCAGAAGGAGAGGCTGTGCGGCGTCTCCCGGTCGTCGCCGACCTCCCGCCAGTCGATGATGAGCGAGACGTCCCGGCGCGGGGCGTAGCCGCGCTTCTGCCAGAAGCCGTCGAGCGGTGCGTAGTCTGCGGGCTTGCGCGGGTCGTTCAGGTTGCGCACCACGGCCGCGAAGGCGGTGGTCGGCAGGCCGAGGTCGCGCGCATGCGCCTCCCGCGCCGCGAAGAAGCCGACGCCGATGCCCTGCCCGCGATGCGCCGGGAGCAGCACGCTCTCCCCGAGGTAGCAGGTGTGGGCGGGATCGATGCCGCCGCGGCGCAGGGCCTCCTGGACCGAGGGATCCGACTGCAATGCGGGGATGCAGGTGGCGCAGCCCACCGGTTCGCCCGACGCATCGCGCGCGATGATGATTGCCGCGTCCGGCCCGCGCAGGAAGCTGCCGAGGTAGTCCTCCTCCTGCCGCGCATCGCCCTCGTAGAGGTAGGGCCAGTCCCGGAAGACGGCGATCCGGAGGCGCGCCAACGCGGGCAGCAGCGGCGGGATGGCGGCGCCGGTCACTGTCTCGAGCAGGGGGACGGTCATGGTCGCCCCGATAGGCGGGGCGGCCGGCCGTTGCAACGGTTCAGGCCGGCAGGCGCGCCGCGGTCTCGGCGAAGGCGCGCAGCCCCTTCTCCACCACGGCGCGGTCGAGGTCGCGCAGGATGAAGACGATGCGCGAGCGCCGGTCGTCGCCCTCGGGCCAGGCCGCCAGCTTCGCCGGCGGGTGGAACAGGTGCTGCACGCCGTGGATCGCGACGGGGCGGTCCTCCCCCAGCAGGTTCAGGATGCCCTTGATGCGCAGCACGTTCTCGCCACGCATGGTGGTCAGCACCTCGAGCCAGGCCGAGAGCCCGTCCCAGGGCAGGGGCTCGTCGAAGGTCAGGCAGAAGGAATGGATGCGCGCATCGTGGCGGTTCGGATCATGCGCGTGGTCGTGGTGATGGTGCTCATGCGCCGTCCAGGCCTCGGCATCCAGCCAGCCCGCGACGGCGGGGTGCTTGCGCGTCGCGTCGAACAGGCCGCAGTTCAGCAGCGCGTCCGGCGCCACCTCGCCATGCAGCACGTTGAGCAGTGGCGCGCCGGGGTTCAGGTCCTTCAGCCGCGCCCAGAGCCGCGAGACCTCCTCCGGCGTCGAGAGGTCGGTCTTGGTCAGCACCAGCCGGTCGGCGACGGCGACCTGCTTCAGCGCCTCCGCCTGGGTGTCGAGCGTCGCGTTGCCGGTGGCGGCATCGACCAGCGTCACCACCCCGTCGAGGCGGAATCGGAACAGGATCAGCGGATCGGCCATCAAGGTCTGCAGGATCGGCGCCGGATCGGCGAGGCCCGTCGTCTCCACCACGACCCGCCGCAGCGCCTTCCCCGCATCCATCCTCGCCGCGAGGTCGCGCAGCGCGCGCACCAGGTCGCCGCGCACGGTGCAGCAGAGGCAGCCCGCGTTCAGCAGCACCGTGTCGTCATCCAGCTTCTCGACCAGCAGGTGGTCGAGGCCGATCTCGCCGAACTCGTTCACCAGCACAGCGGTGTCGGCGAGGTCGGGGTGCTTCAGCAGGCGGTTCAGCAGCGTCGTCTTGCCGGCGCCGAGGAAGCCGGTGAGGAGCGTCACGGGGATGGGTTCCGGCGCGCCCTTGGGCGCCGCAATCGGCTCCGGGGCGGCGTTCATCGGCCGTACAGCGCCTTCGGGTCCATCAGCGGTTCCGCGATGCTCGCCACATGGCCGTCGCGCAGCGCGTGGAAGAAGCAATTGCGCCGCCCGGTGTGGCAGGCGACGCCGAGCTGGTCGACCAGCGCCAGCAGCGTGTCCCCGTCGCAATCGACCCGCAGGTCCACCAGGCGCTGCACCTGCCCGCTCTCCTCCCCCTTGCGCCAGAGCCGGTTGCGGGAGCGCGACCAGTAGCAGACCCGGCCCGTCGCCAGCGTCTCCTCCACTGCGTCGCGGTTCATCCAGGCCATCATCAGCACCTCCCCGCTGTCGTGCTGCTGGGCGATGCAGGGGACCAGGCCGCGCTCGTCGAAGCGCATCGCATCGATCAGCCGGGCACGGACGGCCGGGTCGTCCACCGGCAGGGCGAGAGGGGGCATGCACATACTCCTCGGGCCGATGATATAGTGTTCCAGGAGGCGCGCCGGGAGTCGGCCGCCAGGACGTCGGGACGGGCGCCGGGAGTCGGCGACCGGGACGTCGGGACGGGCGCCGGGAGTCGGCGACCGGGGCAGGGGGACAGGCATGGCGGAGCCGGTGGAGAGCATGCTCGACCATGCCGCGGCGACCTGCGTCCATCGCGGCGTGCAGTTGACCGAACTCCGCCGCCAGGTCCTGCGCCTGGTGCTGGAGGCGGAGCAGCCGATCGGCGCCTATGCGCTGCTCGATCGCCTCAAGGCCAGCCGGGCCGGCGCCGCGCCGCCTACGGTCTACCGGGCGCTGGATTTCCTGCTCGAGCAGGGGCTGGTCCACCGGGTCGAGCGCCTGAACGCCTTCGTCGGCTGCGTCGAGGCGGCGAGCCACCCGCATGACTGCGACTGCGCTGCGGAGCACGACCACCCGCACCAGTTCCTGATCTGCTCGCGCTGCGGGGGCACGGAGGAGATCAGCGATCCCGCCGTGGCGCTGGCGCTGCGCCGTGCGGCGGAGCGAGCGGGCTTCGCGCTAGCGCGCAGCACGGTGGAGATGGAGGGGCTCTGCGCGCGTTGCCGGCCGGAGATCGCGAAGATAGCGTGACGACGCACGCTGCGAATCGCGGGAAGGAGACCGTCATGTTGAGCAAGCACCTCGCGGCCGCGGGGCTCGCGGCCCTGCTGGCGGCTGCGCCGGCCGCGGCGCAGACGCCGTTGACGGAGGCCGATTTCCGCTCCGGCACCGCCGGCGACATGGCCGATCTCTGCGGCGCCGCGCCGACGGACCCGATGTACGCCGCCGGGATCGGCTGGTGCCACGGCTTCATCCTGGCGACGGGCCAGTACCACAACGCCATCGCGGGCCGGCGTGCCGCGGGGCATCCGCTGTTCTGCCTGCCCGATCCCTCGCCGACCTTCGACCAGATGCGCGCGGCCTTCGTGGCCTATGTGCGCGCAAACCCGCAGGTGCAGGCGGAACGCGCCGTCGACGGCTTCATGCGCTTCGCCGTCGCCACCTATCCCTGCCAGCCCCGCCGCTGACCGCCGGAGGAACCGAGATGACCACACGCGCCCTCCGTCCCGCCATCGCCCTCGTCGCCATGCTCGGCGTCGCCGGCTGCGCGGGGCTCTCGCCCCAGGAACAACGGATGATGACCGGCACCGGCATCGGCGCCGCGGGCGGCGCCGTCATCGGCGCGATCGCCGGCCACGCAGGTGTCGGCGCCCTGATCGGCGCCGGCGTGGGCCTGGCCGGCGGCTATCTCTACGACCAGAGCGTGCAGTCCCGTCAGCGCGCCTATGCGCAGGGCTACGCGGCCGGGCGGTCCAGCCGCTAGAGCGTGATCGCCGGAGGTGGAATCACCGAGGGCGTCAATCGCGCTCCGCGGCGGACCGGCGCGGGCCCTCAGGCCTGCGCCACCCGCGGCCCCGGCCATTTCGGCAGCGCCGCCAGCAACTGCACCGTTCCGGCGAAGATCCCCATGCCCACGCCGATCTGCACCGCCAGGGTGTAATCGCCGAAGGCGTCGAACAGCAGGCCGCCGCCGAGCGCACCCAGCGTGCTGCCGATCTGGTGCACGCTGAAGGACAGCCCCTGGATCATCGCCTGCCAGCGCAGCCCGAACATCTCCGCGGTGAAGCCTGAGACGAGCGGCGCCACGCCGAGCCAGAGGAAACCCATCAGCGCGGCGAAGACCAGCGTCATCCCTGGTGTCGGCGGCGTGGCGAAGTACCACAGCAGCACCATCGAGCGGCAGAGGTAGAGGCAGCCCAGCAGCGCCGGCTTCGACCAGCGCCCGCCGGCCCAGCCGAAGAACAGGCTACCCAGGATGTTGAAGCCGCCGATCATCGCCAGCGCCTGCGCCCCCAGCATCGGGTCCATGCCGCAGAGCGCGAGGTAGGAGGGCAGGTGGGTGGTCAGGAAGACAAGCTGCAGCCCGCAGATGAAATAGGCGCAGGACATGATGACATAGGGCGGATGGCGGATCGCAGTCGCCAGCGCGGCGCCGGCCGACCCGGCCTCCCCCTGCATGCGTGGCACCGGCACCTTGTCCACCCGCCCCGCGATCCAGGCCGCGGGCAGCATCAGCAGCGCCAGCGTCAGGAAGGCCAGCACGCCGCCGCGCCAGCCCACTTCCACGCTCACGGCCTGGCCGATCGGCGCCGCCACCAGCGACCCCAGCGATCCGGCGGCGGAGACGAGGCCGAGGATCGTGCTGCGCAGCGCCACCGGCACCGGCCGCGCCGCAACGGCGAGGCCGAGGCCCGAGCCCGTGCAGGCCAG
>JAIYAI010000240.1 GCA_027489135.1 Acetobacteraceae bacterium | reverse complement strand
GATCGCGGGGCGGAAGTCGCGGGCGTCGACGGGGTGAGGCGTGGCCCCACCGGACCGGAGGTCCATCAGCTCAGGACGAAGGGGCGGATGGCGCGCGCGACAAGCGCGTCCAACAGGCCATCCAGCCAATCGATCGCTGCGGTGCGAACGACGGTGTGGACATCGATCAAGGGCCCGATCCGCTTTTCGATCCGCTGCTGGCTGCTTCTTACATAGATGATGTCGGCCGAGGTCATGACCGTCGCCACGCCGCGTGGCGGTGGAAAGGGCACGTCTCCACTGAGATCGCGGATGAACAGCCTGACGATGATTGTCACCAGATGCTCATCGATGACCTTCCGACCGAGCGCGCGGTAGGCTTCGTTCGTCTGGATCACGGTCAGTGGAATGGCTCGTGCCTCTCCTCGACTGCCATCCCCCGCGACCACCCGCCCGACGCTTGCTGCCTCTTCCAGCAACTTCGCTGCGGTCGTGCCGAGCCTTGCCTCAAGCCGTGACGGAAGCCGGTCGATATCATGGGGCAGGAACCCGTCCGCTGCGGCCTGCGATTGCTCGTACCCACCAGAGAGCCCGCCAACCACAGGATAGGGCGGTTTCAGGACGCGCCATGCGCCGGTTGCGTTGTCCTGCATGTAGAGTTGCAGGCTCAGATGAAGGTAATGCGCCTGCTCCCTCACCCACATCTCGCCATAGCCACCCAGGCTCAATGCCTGGCCATGCGCATGCAGACCCGGCAGGCCAGCGTAGGCCAAAACGAGGCCTGCAAGGCCGCGCCGCGTGATCGGTGAATGGTCCAAGGTAGACACGCCCCGCACTCCGTCCCGCAAAAACTCTCACACGGCATCTCGCAGGCGCAACCATTCGGGCGCGGTGCATACACCACGCATTCCTCAAGGCAGATGGCGCTCGATGTCCATGGCGGTGTGCAACACGCGTGCGACAGTCAGGCGATCCGCGCCCGCATCGACATGCAGGATCAGGTAGTGCGACCGGACACGCAGGATCCGATAGGGCCCCTTGAGCGGCCGTGCCCGCCGCGGATCCTGCCCGGCGCGCTTCGCGGCATCCCGCACATCCTCCAGGTAGCGCGCCGCCGCGTCCTGGACCCAGCGACCGATCGAGAAGCGCCGCAGCGCCTCGAGTTCCTGCCTGGCGCGTACGGACCAGATGACCCTCACGCGCCGGCCCGGGTCTCCTCGATGAAGGCATCGATGTCGAAGCCTTCATCCAACCCGCTCGCCATCCCCTCCTCGCCGAGTGCGACGAGGCGATCCACCACGCGGGCGTCCTCCGCGAGCCGTCGCAGCCCAGCGCGGCACGCTTCCGACAGGTCCTCGAACCGCCCCTCGGCCACGAGGCGCAAGCCGATCTCCTTGGCGGCGCCCAGGTTCACCTGCGCGAGGTCGTCACGCGATGCGGACATGATGCTCTCCGCTGTTGCGGCGTTCAGGATAGCACGGAACGCCTACCCCGCCCGCACCTTCCGGTTCGCCCGATCCGCCGCCCGGGCCGCCGCATCCCGTCGCGCCGGGTCGCCATAGCCCCCGCCGCCCGCCGTCTCGATCACCACGCGGTCGCCCTTGTTCAGCCGCGTCACGATCTTCGACGGGATCTCCTCCACCCGTCCGTCGGCGCGGTGGATCACGCTGCGCGACATCGCCCCCGGCGCGCCGCCGAACAGCCCCTGCGCCGCGCTGTAGTGCCGCTCCCCGCGATGGGTGAAGCTGAGTTCGTCCACCAGCGCCTCGTATTCGCGGATGGTGCCGAGGCCGCCGCGGTATTCGCCGTCGCCGCCCGAATCCGGGCGGAGCGCGACGCGGTTGAGGCGGATCGGCGTCTCCATCTCCGCCGCCTCGGCCGGCAGGTTCATGCAGTTCGACGCATCGGTCTCGATCACGTCGACGCCGTCGGAGCCCCGCGCCGCGCCGCTGCCGCCGGCGATCAGGTCCCCGGTGACGAAGGGCTTGCCCTCCGGCGTGCGGCCGCCGAAGGCGACGATGACCATCTGCCCCGCCGAGGGCGCCGGGATGCGGTCCGGCATCACCGGCGCGAGGGCCTGGATGATCGTCCCCGTGATGCGCTTGATGGTGGAGGTCCGCGCGTTCACCGGCGCGGGTTCGCGCGGGTTGACGATCGTGCCCTCCGGCAGGTGCAGCGAGATGGGCCGGAAGCAGCCGCCATTCGTGGGAATCTGCGGGTCGGTCAGCGCCCGCACCGCGTAGCAGGCGCCGGCGAGCGAGCCCGAGGGCACGCAGTTCAGCGGCCCCCGCACCTGCGGCGAGGATCCGGTGAAGTCGATATGGATGCCATCGCCCTTGATGGTCACCGCCACCTCGATCCGGATCGGCTTGTCCAGTTCGACGCCGTCATTGTCGAGCCAATCGACCGCGCGATAGGTCCCGTCCGGGATCTTCGCCAAAGCGAGGCGCGTCATCTGCTCGGAGCGGTCCAGAAGCTCGGCGAAGATCGCAGTCAGCGCGTTGTCGCCCTGCTTCCCTGCCAACTCGGTCAGCCGCCGCGCGCCAATGGAACACGCCGAGACCTGGGCGTGGATGTCGCCCATCACCGTGTCCGGGATGCGGACGTTCTGGCGGATCATCGCCTCCAAGGTCGCATTCACCACGCCGCGGTCGCGGAACTTCAGCGGCGGGATGCGGAGGCCTTCCTGGAAGATCTCGGTCGCGTTGGTCGGCACCGATCCGGCCGAAAGCCCGCCCATGTCCTGGTGGTGCGTCATGGCGCAGGCGAAGGCGATGATGCGGCCATTGGCAAAGACGGGCTGCACCACGGCGATGTCGGGCAGGTGCGTGCCGCCGCAATAGGGATCGTTCAGCACATAGGTGTCGTCCGGCGCCATGGTCGCCGGCGGGAAGGTGTCGATGATGCGCCGCAGCGCCGGGATCAGCGTCGCCAGGTGGATCGGGATGGAGCAGGACTGCGCCAGCGTCTGCCCATCCGCGGTGAAGAGGCCGGCGGAGGCGTCCAGCCCCTCCTTCACGATTGGCGAGAAGGAAGACCGCAGCAGCGTCGCCTGCATCTCGTTGGCGATGCCCTCCAGCCGGTGGCGCGTCACCTCGACGGTAACGGGGTCCAGGCTCTCCGTGCTGAACTCGGTGGCCATCACGCAGCGTCCTTCTCGATGATCAGCGCGCCGCCCTCGCCGAGGCGGGCGGTCCAGCCGGGCTCGACCAGCGTCGTGGTGTCGACCTGCTCGACGATGGCGGGGCCCGGGATGCGGTCGGCGGGGCCGATGGCGCCGCGCTGCCAGATCGCCGCCGGCACCGGCGCCGGGTTCTGCCTGACCTGCACCATGCGCATCGTCGGCGCCGCCGCAGCCACCGTGCCGTGCCCGACGCCGCCCGCCGCGCGACCGGTGCGGGAGCGATGGACGGCGCGCAGGTTGACGAACTTCGCCGGCATCGGCGGCGCGTGCCCGTACACCCGGTCATGCGCGGCGAGGAAGGCGGCATAGGCCTCCCCCACCGGGTCCGGCGCGTCGAGGCGCAGCGGCACCTCCAGCCAGTATGACTGGCCGATGTAGCAGAGGTCGGCGGCGTGGCTGATCTCGAGATCGGCCTCGGCCAACCCCTCGTCCGCCATCAGCGCGCGGCAGCGATCGTCCAGCGCGTCCAGCGCGGGGCGGATCAACGCGGGGTCCAGGCCCGCGCAGGGGTGCGGGAAGGCGGCCGCGACCTCGTGCTCCACCGGCGCGCCGAGCAGCCCCGCGGCGGCGAGCACGCCGGGATGCGGGGGGACGACGATGCTGGTGATGCCGAGTTCGTCGGCCAGCGCGCAGCCATGCAGCGGCCCCGCGCCGCCGAGCGGCAGCAGCGCATAGCCGCGCGGGTCGATGCCACGCCCGATGGAGACCAGGCGGATCGCCTCGGCCATCTGCGCGTTCAGCACGCGGTGGATGCCGAGCGCAGCCCGCGCCAGGTCCATGCCGAGCTTGTCGGCCACCTCGCGCCGCACCGCCTGCTCCGCCAGCGCGGGGTCGAGGCGCATGGTGCCGCCGGCGAAGCGCCCGGGGTCGATGTAGCCGAGCACGACGGAGGCATCGGTGACCGTCGCCCGCGTACCGCCGCGCCCGTAGCAGGCCGGCCCGGGCTCGGAGCCCGCGGATTCCGGGCCGACGCGCAAGGACCCCGCCGCGTCGATCCAGGCCAGGCTGCCGCCGCCCGAGCCGATGGCGGTGACGTCCACCATGGGCACGCGCACGGTGAAGCCGTCGATCAGCCCCTCGGCGCGGATCAGCGGGCGCCCGTCACTCACCAGCGCGATGTCGCAGGAGGTGCCGCCGACATCGACGGTGATGAGGTCCCGGTAGCCCGCGGCCAGCCCGACATCGAGCCCGCCGACCACCCCGCCCGCCGGCCCCGAGAGGAACAGCCGCACCGGCCGCCGCCGCGCCACCGCCGAGGACATCAGCCCGCCGCGCGATTGCATCACCTGCAAGGTCGCGCCGACGCCGGCCCGCGCCAGCCCCGCTTCCAGGTTCGCCAGGTAGTCCGCGACCAGGGGCTTCACATAGGCGTCGAAGCCGGTGGCGCAGGTGCGTTCGTATTCGCGGAAAGCGGGGTCGACCTCCGAGGAGAGCGAGACCGGCAGGCCCGGCTTCATCTCCTCGATGATCGCGGCGATCCGCTGTTCATGCGCCGGGTTGAGGAAGGAAAACAGCAGGCAGACCGCGATGGCCTGCACGTCCTGGTCCAGCAGGTCCTGCACGGCGGCGCGGACGCTGGCCTCGTCGAGCGGCACCAGCACCGCGCCGGTGGCGTCGACCCTCTCCCGCGCCTCCCGCCGCAGGTGACCCGGCGCCAGGAAAACCGGCGTCTCCGTGTGCAGCACCAGGTCGTACATCTGGTGGCGCATCTGCCGCCCGATCTCGATCACATCGCGGAAGCCCTCCGTCGTGATCAGGCCAATGCGCGCGCCCTTGCGTTCCAGCACCGCATTGGTGGCGACGGTGGTGCCATGGGCGAAGCGGGTGATGGCGCCCGTGCCGATGCCCCAATCCGTCCCCGCGGTGCCCAGCGCGGCGAGGACGGCGCGGGAGGGATCGGCCCGTGTGGTCGGCACCTTCGTCAGGCGGATGGCGCCGTCCGGCAGGCGGCAGACGACATCGGTGAAGGTTCCTCCGATATCGATACCGAATTCGACGCCACGCGGTGATCCGTCCATGCCTCGGTCGTCCAGCTCAGTGCCGGACGATCCTAGGCATGGATTCGGGCGCCGCCTATGGGGTCACAAGGACCTTGCCGCCAGCGAAGCTGCCGAGGCCGCGAACGCGGCCCGCCCGGCGTCTGCGGGGCACGGAGGCGAAGCCTCCGTTCACACAACACTATGCCGCGTGGATTTCCGGCGGCGCCGTGCGCTCGCGCTTGGCGAGCAGCTTGTTGAGCGCATGCACATAGGACCGGGCGGAGGCGACGATGGTGTCCGTATCCGCGCCCTGGCCGTCGACCATCTTGCCCGCCTCCTCCAGCCGCACCGTCACCCGCGCCTGGGCGTCGGTGCCGCCGGTCACGGACTGCACGGCATAGAGCTTGAGGCTGACCTCGTGCGGGAAGGCGGTGCGGATGGCGATGAAGGTCGCGTCCACCGCACCGTCGCCGCTGGCCATGCCCTCGCGCCGCTCGCCATCGACCTCCAGCGTCACCGACGCCATAGGCTTGGTGCCGAGGCCGGTGGTCACGTTCAGACCCGTCAGCTTCACCCGGTCATTGCCGCGCACCACCTCGTCGTCGACCAGCGCCGCGACGTCCTCGTCGTAGACGACCTTCTTCCGGTCGGCGAGGTCCTTGAAGCGGCGGAAGGCGTCGTTCAGCTGGTTGTCGCCGATCCCCTCGTAGCCCATGGCCTTCAGCTTGTCGCGGAAGGCGGCGCGGCCGGAATGCTTGCCCAGCACCAGGGAGTTGGTGGACCAGCCGACGCTCTCCGGCGTCATGATCTCGTAGGTCGAGGCGTCCTTCAGCACGCCGTCCTGGTGGATCCCCGATTCATGGGCAAAGGCGTTGCG
>JAIYAI010000506.1 GCA_027489135.1 Acetobacteraceae bacterium | reverse complement strand
CACGGCGAGCCAGCTCATCGCGCGGACCACCAGCGCCGGTCGGATCGCGAGGCAGGCGCCGACCAGGGGGAAGATCGCCAGCAACGCCCAGCCCTTCACCCAGCCGATGCTCGACTTCACCGTCTGGCCGGTGCCGAGCTGCTCCATCGCATGCGCCACCCAGAGCGCCAGCAGCATGCCCGCCATGCCGAGGATCCAGATCCAGACGCCGGGCGGGATCGGGCCGGGCCGGCGCTCGGGCGGCTGCCAGGGCGCCGAGAAGGCGCGCCAGGCGTAGAGCAGGATCAGGCAGCCCGCGACGGCGGGCCCGGCGATGTAGACGGCACCGAGGAGATACCAGGCCCAGCTGCCAGCGAGGGCGATGAAGACGATCCGTTCCTCAGGATTGCGTGCAGCAAGGCGGCCCGGAGCCATGTCAGTCCCAGTGCGAGGATCAGGAAGAAGCTAGCACCCGCCCCGCCGGCCACGGCAAGCACCGGCAGCGGCGAGGCGGGGCGGCGCGGCGGCGCGGGCGCCTCCAGCACCTGCAGCATGGGGTAGGAGGCGAAGAGGTCGGCCCGGCTGGTGTCGATGCGCGCCAGGGCGGAGGAGAACACCGCCTCGGCCACCTGCACGTCGCGCCGGAGCTCGTCGAGCCGCGAGGCCTGGCCGGCGAGGTCGAGGGAGCGCTTCTGCTCCGCCTCGATCTGCGTCGAGAGCTGGCGCTGCATCTCCTCGAGCCCGGCCTGGTCGGCCAGCGCGCCGACCAGCCGCTCGAACAGCCGGGCGCGCTCCTCGCGCAGGCCGAGGTCGCGCAGGCGCAGCACGTTGGCGGGGCGGGTGCCGGTGACCTCCTCCACCCGCTCGGCCAGCCGGCGCAGGGTGTTGGCGCGTTCCGCCTGGGCATCGGCGAGCCGCGGGTTGGCCGCGCCGCGGATGCCGCCGAGGACGGCGATCTCGGCCTCCTGCTTCGCGAGCTGCGCCAGCAGCTCCTGCCCGATCGGGTCGGCGCGCAGCAGGAGCGCGGCGTTGGCCAGTTCCGGCGTGCTGCCCAGCAGGCGGACCAGCTGCGCCGTGGTGCCACGGCTCTCGGCGAGCTTGGCGGACACGTCGCGCATCTGCTCGCGCAGCCGCTCCACCGCGGCGACGATGGTGCCGTACTGGTCGAGCGAGACCAGCCCCGTCGTCGCCTGCTGCGCGATCAGCCGCTGCCGCGCCCCGTCTAGCCGCACCTGGTAGCCCGCCAGCATCTCGCGATAGGCCTCGTCGCGCGCGGTGATCTCCTGCCGGCGCAGCTCGTCGAGCAGGGCGAAGAAGGTCTCCTGCAGCGCCCGCGCACGCGCCGCCGCCGCTTCCGGCGTCGGCCCGGGCACGGTGACGGAGATCAGCTTGGTCTGGTCGGCGAGATCGACGCGCGGCGTGGGGAAGGCGCCCTCCGGCAGGCCCAGCCGCTCCGCCGTGGCATCGAGGACGCGCGGGCTCAGCAGCATGCGGCGGTAGTTCTGCGTCGGGCTGAAATCCGGGCTGGAGAAGGCGGAGGCCGAGGTGCTGACCGCCTGGCCGAGCGATTCCAGATTGACGCTGGTGCCCGCCCCGGTGCCGGGCAGCACCAGCACGAAGCGCCCGGCATAGCTCCGCGGCGCCAGCGTCAGATAGGCCGCGGCGCCGCCCCAGATCACACCGAGGCCGAGCACCAGCGTGGCGATGTAACGCCGCCCGCGCCCGTCCCGTCGGCCACCGAACACCAGCCGGCGGCGCAGCCGGGGCCACAGCCCCGGCCGAGCGGGGCGCCCTTCCGCGGGGTGCCCGTCGGCGGGGGGCCTCCCCTCCGGGAGCGGCCCGTCAGGGGGCAACGGCGCGCGCCAGGGTACCTGCCAGCACCACGTCGGAGAGCGTGCGCAGCACCTCCCGCGCATTGGTCACCGCGCTGTCGTAGCAGGCGATCGCGTCGTTCGGCATGATCACGGGGTTATAGGCGTCGCGGTCGCGCCGGCGAACCAGCCATTCGATGCGCCGCTCGATCACCTCGGTCTGGCCGTCCAGCGGGTTGGTCGAGATCAGCACCGCCCAGCGGTCGGCATTGGTGGTCTGCGCGCCGCCGACGCAGTTCATCGAGGCCAGCGCCTGCAGCAGCCGGATGCCGTAAGGGAAATTCGCGGAATCGCGGCCATTGGCCGATCCCGCGTTGTGCATGGCCGGGGTCGAGAGGTTGGAGATGTAGGTGCGCACGCCGGGCGGCGTCAGCGGCGTCGGCCGCGCCAGTTCCGCCTGGAAGCAGCGGCGCGACGGCACGCTCACCCGGTCGCCGTCGGAGAGCAGGATGTCGTCCACCGGCTCGCCCGAGACCATGCCGGTCAGGTCCACCGTCCTGCGCTGGCCCCGGCTGATCACCTCGACGCGGCTGATGTCGGCATCCGGCCGCACGCCCCCGGCGAAGACGATGGCCGAGGAGAGGGTGCTGGAGAGGGCATGGCTGCCGATCGCCCCCTGCCGCGCCAGGTCGGGGACCTCCTGCGGCCCGCGCTGGTTCACCACCACGCGCCCGGGCTGGAACACCGCGCCGCCGACGACGATGCGCACCGGCCCGCGCTCGAGCAGCGAGAGCGCGATGCGGGCATGGCCGGGGCGGAACCAGCCGCCCTCGACGAGGCGGCGCATCACGAGGCTCTCCGCCTCGCGCTGGGTCAGCCCCGCGACCCGGACGGTGCCGAGGCCCTCCAGCGCGATCGCGCCATCGCTGCCGACCTCGTAGTTGCCGGCCGGCCGCTCGCCCCCGAGCACGCTCAGGCGCAGCAGGTCGCCCGGGGAGAGGCGCACCGCCTCCCGGGCGTCGGGCAGCGCGGCGGCGGGCCCCGGCGGCGGCAGCGTGCAGCGGGCGAGGTTCCAGGCGGTGGCCTCGGCCCGCGTCTCGCGCGGCTCGGCCGGCATGGCGCGGCGCTCGGCCATGTAGCCGGCCTGCTCCAGGTCGGTCGGGTTGTCCGGCGTCTGCCAGGCGAGGCAGCCGGCCAGAAGCGGCGCAAGCAGAGGGGCGAGGAGGGCGATACGGCGCGACACGCGCGGAGTCCTCAAGGTGAATTGCTCGGTGCCTGTATACACTCTTGGTTGAGTGCGCCCAGCACCCGACCAGGGACGACGTCCCGGATCAGGCCCGCCCAGCCCCGGCAATGTCGCAGTTCCGAGCCCCGGGCCGTGATGCGCAGCGTCTCACCCAGGGCGGGGAGATCCTGCTGGGCCAGCCAGCGGATCCGCTCGGCGATCGTCACCGGGTCGGTGGCGGGGATGCGCAGCGCCGCCGGCACCTGCTCGGACAGGCCGTCGAGATCGGCCACCAGCACCGGCCGGCCGGCCGCGCGCGCCTCGGCGCAGACCAGGCCATAGGCCTCCCACAACGAGGGCATGACGATGGCGTCGACCTCGGCCAGGAAGGCCTCGGGCCGGACGACGCCGCCGATCTCCACCCCCGGCAGGTCCGCCGCCGCCGCGCGCAGCGCCGCCTCCTCCGGCCCGTAGCCGGCCAGCTGCAGCGTGGCGAGGCCGGGGGGCAGCAGCCGCATCGCCTCGATCAGCGCCGGCAGGCCCTTCTGCGGCGCGTAGCGGCCATAGCAGCCGAGGCGCAGCGGGCCCGCCGCGGGTGCCAGCGGCGGCACGGCGGCGACGGCGGAGAGGTCGGAGGTCGGCTCGATCACCCGCAGCTTCCCCGCCGGCACGATCCCGGCGGCGCGCAGCCAGGCGGCCTGACCATGGGAGACGGCGACGACATGATCGAACAGCGCCGCGCCGAGGCGGAGCATGGCGCGGAAGCGACCCGGTCTCGGCACGCAACGGTGTTCGTAGGCGGCGGTGTAGCTGTGCTCGACCAGCACCAGCGGGCGCCGCCCGCAGCGCGCGCGGAGCGCGAGGAGGAAGGGCAGCTTGCGCCAGGCCAGGGTGAAGTGGACCACCACCACATCGGCCTCCGGCAGCGACGGCGCGAGGACGCGGCGCGGATCGACCACCAGGGTCTCCGCCCGGATGTCGGCGCCGAGCCGGCCCTCCTGCGCCTGCAGCAACCGGGTGATGCCGCCGAGCCCGGCATCGTCGATCAGGTGCAGGACGCGGATCATGCCACCGCTCCCGCCAGGCCGGGCTGCACGTGGCGCAGCAGCCGCTCGAAGGCGGGCCGGGGCAGCAGGCCGAGGGCGCCGACGGCGGCCGCCGTCGCCAGGGTCCGGCCGGGCTCGGCGAGCAGCAGCAACGGCCAGGCGACGATGGCGTCGCGCATCAGCGGCGCGGCGAAGCCGGCATCGCGCTGGGCGACGCAGCGGCGGGCCAGGTAGCGCAGTTCGCGCGCCCGCGCCTCGGCGCCGTGCCGGGCGACGAAGTCCGGCGCATAGCCGCGGATGCGCGCCACCGCCGCCTCCCAGGACTCGAGCTGGCGCGGCACGTCGGCGGAGAGCCCCGCGGCATTGATGCGGTAGCGCGTCAGCAGCCCGGGCAGGCCGGCCATGCGCCAGGGCGTCGTCACCGCGATGCGCGTCCAGCACTCGACATCCTCCGAGCGGCGCAGCGTCTCGTCGAAATACTGCACCCGTCCCTCGGCATCGGGCGGCAGGGCGGCGTCGCGCAGCGCCGCCAGGCGCAGCACCGGCACCGAGCCGTTGCAGGGCCCGAGGCCGCAGAACACCTGGCGCGGCGTCACCGGCCCGACCCGCGGGGTCTGCGCCAGGCCGAGCATCCGCCCCGCCTCGTCGATCAGCGCCGCGCCGCTGTAGCTGACGCCGAGGCCGGGATCGGCGTCGAGATGCGCGACATGCCGCCCGAGCTTCTCCGGCTCCCACAGGTCGTCGGAATCGAGCAGCGCGACGTGGCGGCCGCGCGCCGCGGCGATGCCGGTGTTGCGCGCGCCGGCGAGGCCGCGATTGGCCTGGCGCAGGATGCGGATGCGCGGGTCGTCGAAGCTGCGGCAGATGGCCGGGCTGTCGTCGGTGCTGCCGTCGTCGACGAGGATCAGCTCGAAATCGGCGAAATCCTGGGCGAGGACGGAGCGGATCGCGTCGCCGAGGAAGCGGGCCACGTTGTAGACCGGCATCACCACGCTGACGGCCGGGGCGGGGGTGGAGGAGGTCATGGCAGGGCCTTTCAGCGGCTGAGCAGGTGGGACGGCAGCGCGGCGCCGGCCAGCGCGCCGCCGAGCGTCATGGCGGTGCGGTGCGGCGCGTGGCGGAGCAGGGCGAGGGGCGAGGCGGCGGCGGCGCGCACCAGCTGGCGCAGCGCGCCGGGCTGGCCGGTGCGCAGGGCGCGGCGCGCCAGGTAGCGGCGGAACATCGCCTCGGCATGCGGCCGTGCGGCGGCGACCGGGCCGGGCGCGACCGCCGCCAGCCGCGCCAGCATGGCGAGCCACCCCCCTTCCATCGCCGCGAGGTCGGAGGACAGCCCGCCCGGGGAGGTGCGGTAGCGCACGAGCTCGGCATCGAGGCCGGCGGCGCGCCAGGCCGTGGTGGCCAGGATGCGGGCCACCAGCTCCTGGTCCTCAGCATGGCGCAGCGCCGGGTCGAAGCCGCCGGCCTGCTCCAGGACGACGCGGCGCAGCACGAGGTTCGAGCCCGTGCAGGGCGGGAACTCGCCGAGCACCGCCGCGAGGTCCAGCGGGCCATGCGCGGCGGAGATGCGGCCCGGCACGCGCAGCGTGGGATCGTAGAAGCGCACCCGGCCGAAGCCGATGCCGAGCCCGGGATCGGCGGCGAAGGCCGCGGCATGAAGGGCCAGCGCCTCGGGCTCCCAGGCGTCGTCGCTGTCGAGGAAGGCGACGAGGGTGCCGCGGGCCAGGGCAATGCCGGCATTGCGCGCCCGGGCGATGCCGCCATTGGGCTGGCGCAGCACGATCAGCCGCGGATCGCCCGCCGCCGCGATCTCGGCGACTGCGGCGCTGCCCTCCGGGCAGCCATCCTCGACCAGGATCAGCTCCAGGTCGCGCTCGGTCTGCGCCAGCACGCTGGCGACGGCGGCGCCGACGGTGGCGGAGGCACGCCAGCAGGGCATGACGACGGAGACGAGGGGGGCGGTCATGCGTTGGGCTCCGTGATGAGGGCGCGGCGGGCGGCGATGGTCGTTGCCAGCTGCAGCGCGGTGGCGAGCACGACCAGCGTGGCGATGCCGGGGACGAGGCCGAAGGGCAGCGCCAGGGCAAAGCCGCCGAGATAGGCGGCGGTGCCGAGCACCGACCAGCGCAGTTCCCGCCCCGGCTGGCCGGCGGCGCGCAGCGCCTGCACCGCGGCCTCGGCGAAGGGACGGGTGACCGCGGCGAGGCAGAACAGCGCCACCAGCGGCGCCGCCTCGGCCCAGCGTGCGCCGAACAGGATCGGCACGTAGAGCGGGGCGGCGAGCGCCTGCAGCAGGATCACCCCGGCGGCGGCGGGCACGATGCCCCGCAGCGCCTGGTCCAGCGCGCGGCGCAGCCCGGCCAAGTCCCCGCGCAGCGCGGCGAAATGCGGGTAGATGCTGCTGGTCAGCGCGCCGGTCAGCGCAAGGCTCAGCCCGATGCCCGCGTTGAAGACGAAGAAGTAGAGGCCGAGCGCCTCGACGCCGAGGATGGCGCCGACCAGCAGGTTGTCGAGGTTGAGCCGGGCCGTCGCCAGCGCCTCGCTGCCCAGGACCGGCAGGGCGAAGCGGAGCAGTTCCGCCGCGGGCACGGTGCCGGCGGCGGGATCGCGCCGCCAGGGCTGGGCGCGGCGCACGCCGATCAGCCAGATCGGCGCCACCAGCAGCTTCGGCAGCACGAGCCCCCAGGCGCCGGCGCCGCCGACCACCAGCGCGACGCAGAGCAGGTTCTCCGCCACCGCCTGGGTGCAGGAGATGCCGGCGGTGACGCGCACGCGCCCGGCGCGCAGGATCAGGTAGACCGGCACCAGGCCGGGGGCCATGACGAGGTAGACGCCGGCGAGGCTGGCCAGCATCCAGCCCGCCTCGCCGCCGAGGCCGAGCCCCGCCATGCCGAGGCCGATGCCGGCCTGCAGGAGGGCGACGCCGAGGCAGAGCAGCCAGGCGAGACGGGCGGCGGTGGCGCAGCTGGCGGCCAGCCGTCCCTCCTCCGCGCGGATGACGGCCTGGCCGAGCCCGGCATTCACCAGCACGCGGATCAGCTCGAAGAGGGTGATGGCGATGGCGGCGGTGCCGAGCTCCGCGGCGCCGAGCGCGCGTGCGACGAGGATGGTGGCGGCGAGGCGGGCGACCCGGCCGATGATGTCGGCCGCACCGTACCACCCCATCTGGCCGGCGAGGCGGCGCTGGAGCGGCAGGGCGCGAAGCGGGAGCGTCTGGGGTGTGGCTGTCATGGGTGTTCCGGTCCTGCCCTGCTGATCCACGCCGCGTGCCAGCACACCAAGTCACTGGAATTGCAGGGGGGCGGGCCGGCCGATAGGGCTGGGCCACGAAACATCCATCGCAAAATGCGACAATTTCGCATTCTGGAACGCCAATCCGGCGCATTTTGCGAGATTGCGGAAGGCCCCAGCGTAAATCTGAAAGGTTTTCAGAAGGTTAACGGCGCGGCACGCGGGCTGCGATGGGCGGCGGCACAACCAGCCGCGAGTGAGCCGCCATGTCCAACCTTCCCCATACCAGCGCCTTCGCGCCCGACACCACGACCCGCCTGACCGCGGAGACCCTGCCCATGGTCGAGATGCTGGGCCTGCGTGTCGTCGATGCCGGCGTCGAGCGCACCCTGGACTGGCTCTGCGACCGCCTGCTCGCCGGCCAGCGGACCCGCGTCGCGTTCCTCAACGCCCATTGCGCGAATGTCGCCGCGCGCGACCCGGACTACCAGGCTGCCCTCGCCGAAGCCGACGCGGTGCTGCCGGACGGCTCCGGCGTCGCCGTCGCGGCGCGGCTGCACGGGCGCCGGCTGGCAGCGAACCTCAACGGCACCGATCTCGGCCCCGCCCTCTGCGGCCGCCTCGTCGAGCACGGCCTCTCCGTCTTCCTGCTCGGCGCCCGCCCCGGCGTCGCCGAGGCCGCCGCCCGCCGGCTGCAGGCCCTGCACCCGGGCCTGCGCATCGCCGGCACCGCGGATGGCTTCTTCGACCGGCGCGACACCGCCGCGGTGATCGAGACGATCAATGCCTCCGGCGCCGATGTGCTGCTGACCGCGCTCGGCGTGCCGGAGCAGGACGTGTTCCTGGCGCGCCACGCCGAGCGCCTCGCCCCGCGCCTGACCCTCGGCGTCGGTGCGCTGTTCGACTTCCTCGCCGAGCGCGTGTCGCGCGCGCCGCGCGCGCTACGCGCCGCCGGGCTGGAATGGACCTGGCGCCTGTGGCAGGAGCCGCGGCGCCTGGCCGGGCGCTACCTGCTCGGCAACCCCGCCTTCCTGGTGCGCGCGGCCCGCGACGCCCTGGCGCCGCGCGCCTATCCCGCGGCCAAGCGCGCGATGGACATCGTTGGCGCCGGCACCGGGCTGCTGCTGCTCTCGCCCGTGCTGCTCGCCGCCATGGCGGCGATCCGGCTGACCTCGCCCGGTGGCGCGCTGCTGAGCCAGACCCGGGTCGGCCAGGACGGCACGCCGTTCCGGCTGTGGAAGCTGCGCTCGATGTACATCGACGCCGAGGCGCGCCGCGCCGCCCTGATGCAGCAGAACCAGCACGGCACCGCGGGGGTCACCTTCAAGATGCGCAACGACCCGCGGGTGACCCCGGTGGGCCGCTTGCTGCGCCGCAGCTCGCTCGACGAGCTGCCGCAGCTGTGGAACGTGCTGGTCGGCGACATGTCCCTGGTCGGGCCGCGCCCGCCGCTGCCGCAGGAGGTGGCGCGCTACACCGCGCACCAGTGGCGGCGGCTGGAGGCGAAGCCGGGGCTGACCTGCCTGTGGCAGGTCTCCGGCCGGGCGGACCTGCCCTTCGACCGGCAGGTGGCGCTGGACATCGAATACCTGCGCCGCCGCTCGCTGCGCGAGGACCTGCGCATCATGCTGGCCACCGTGCCGGCCGTGCTGACCGCGCGCGGCGCCTACTGATACCAACGGCCCGGTTTCCTGACCGGGCCGAGCGCCCGAACGGGCGCCGCGCCCAGCGGCGCGAAGCCAGGCAAACCGGAGGTTTGCGCGTCACGTCGAAGGCGTGCTCAGCACGACGCGTCTGAGGGGGCCCTGAACGTGTCGACGTTCAGGGCCGCTGGTATGAGGCGCCATCCCGGCCCGGGCGCGGACCGCGCCCGGCGCCCCGGCACCATTGATCCCCCGCCGCCGCCGCGCGAGGATGCCCCGGCAGGACGGGTGGACCCAATGTACATCGCGATGAACCGCTTCCGCATCGTGCCCGGCAGCGAGGCCGAATTCGAGACCGTCTGGCGCACCCGCGACAGCCACCTGAAATCCGTGCCGGGCTTCCGCGAGTTCCACCTCCTCCGCGGCCCGGGCGGAGCCGACCACACGCTCTACGCCTCGCACTCGGTCTGGGAGTCCCGTGCGCATTTCGAGGCCTGGACGAAGTCCGAGGCCTTCCGCGCCGCGCACCGCAACGCCGGCGGCACGAAGCCGCTCTACCTCGGCCCGCCGGAGTTCGAGGGCTTCGAGGCGGTGCTGCAGGAGACGGCGGCGGCCTGAGATCGAGCCTGGAATCGCTCCCGCGGGCGGCCACATAAGGGCCGCCCGGTCCTGGCCGGACGGAACCGCCCTCGCCCCGCCGGGAACGCTGCATGCACCTTGTCGAGATCGTCCTGCTGCTGGTCGCCGCCTGCATCGGCTTCGCGCTGCTGGCCCGCATCCT
>JAIYAI010000099.1 GCA_027489135.1 Acetobacteraceae bacterium | reverse complement strand
GACCACCAGGCGTCGCGCAGCCCGACCTCCCGCATCGTCTGCAGCAGTGCGATGCCGAGCACGAGCCCCGGCAGCATCAGCGGCGAGACCATGAAGGTGGCGATCGCGTCGGACCCGGGAATCTTTCCCCGCACGATGGCGATGGCCGCCAGCGTGCCCAGCAGCAGCGCCGTCGCGGTGGACAGGGCCGCGATCTGCGCCGAGAGCCAGAGCGCGCCCAGAAGCCCATCGACGTTGCGGATCTTGGCGTACCACTGCAGCGAGAAGCCCTCCGGCGGGAAGCGGAAGACCGTCGCCTCGGTGAAGGAGACCGGGATCACCACCACGATCGGCAGCATCAGGAAGGCGATGACCAGGACCAGCGCGGTCCAGGCGAGGCCGGTGCCGAGCCGCTCCATCAGGCGCCCCCGCCATGCCGCGCCAGGCGCCGCTGCATCAGGGATGCACCGATGACGACCGCCGCCGCGACGGTCAGCAGCACCGCCGCCATGGCCGCGCCGAGCTGCCAGTCCCGCAGGTTCAGGAAGGCCTTCGCCATGACCATCGACATGGTCATGAAGCGGTCGCCCATCAGCAGGGACGGCGTGACATAGGCGGAGACAGCCAGGGAGAACACAAGGCTCACCCCGGCCACGATGCCCGGCAGGGTCAGCGGCAGGGTCACCCGCGTGAAGCGGAACCAGGGCGAGGCGCCGAGCGTCGCCGCCGCGTCGCCGTAGCGCGGGTCGATCATTCGCACGACGGAGAAGATCGGCAGCACCATGAAGGGCGGGAAGACGTTGGGCATGCCGGCGTAGAGCGCGCCCTCGGTGAAGATCATGCGCACGGGCCGCTCGATCAGCCCCATGTTCAGCATCAGCCAGTTCAGGATGCCGTCGCGCCGCAGCACGATGCCCCAGCCGAAGGACTTCACGATGATGGAGACGGTGAGCGGCAAGAAAACCAGGGCGAAGAGCACCACCTGCGCCGTGCCCCGCGCGCGGGCCAGGGCGAAGGCCGCCGGGTAGCCGAGGATGAAGGCGCCGAGCGTGGTGATCAGGCCAAGCTGGAGCGAATTGCCGATGACGCCGATGTAGTAGCCGTCGCCCAGTACGCGGACATAGCCGTTCAGCGTGAAGCCCTCGGGCCCCCGGATCGAGGACCAGAGCAGCAGCAGCAGCGGCAGCAGGAACACCACCGAGAGGAAGGTGATCCCCGGCAGCGCCAGCAACGCCAGCGGGTCCAGGCGCTGGCGTTGCGGGAAGGCCAGCGGCATCGGCGCGGTCGTCGCGCTCACGCCGGAAACACCATCGTATCCGCGGGATCGAACGCCAGCGTCACCCGGCTGCCCGGCGCCACGCCCTCCGGCAGGCGCGGCAGTTCAACGACGCCTCGATCCTCGCCCTCGGCGGGCAGGTCCAGATGAAGCTGCGTCCGGCTGCCGAGGAAGCTGATCTCGCTGACCCGGGCGGAGATGCGGTTGCCTGTGCCGGCCTCCTCCAGCGTCACCGCCTCAGGCCGCACCGCCACCACCACGCGGCTGTCGCGGGCGAAGCTGCCTGGCGCGCGCACTAAACCCAGCGCCGTCTCCACCGCGACCATCCCTGCCGCGGATTCCGTCACCGTGCCCGCCAGCCGCGTCGACTGCCCGACGAAATCCAGCACGTAGAGCGACGTGGGCCGACTGTAGAGCGTCGCCGGATCGGCAAGCTGCTCGATGCGGCCGGCGTTCATCACCGCAATCCGGTCGGAGACAACCAGCGCCTCCTCCTGGTCATGCGTCACGAAGATCGCAGTGATCCCCACCTCGCGCAGCAGGTGCTTCAGTTCCACCTGCATCGTCTCCCGCAGCTTGCGGTCGAGCGCGCTGAAGGGCTCGTCCAGCAGCAGAAGCGACGGGCGCACCACCAGCGCGCGCGCCACAGCGATGCGCTGCTGCTGGCCGCCCGACAGCGCGGTCACGGGCTTCTCGGCATGCTCCGTCATGCGCACCAGGCGCAGCGCCTCCGCCACGCGCGGCGCTGCCTCGTTCTTCGCGACACCCTGGGCGCGCAGGCCGAAGCCGACATTCTCCGCGACCGTCAGATGCGGGAAGAGCGCGTAGTTCTGGAACACCACGCCGACATTGCGCTTGTGCGCGGGCAGGCGCGTGATCTCCTGCCCCGCCACGGTGATGCGCCCGGCATCCGGCCGCAGCAGCCCGGCGACGCAGCGCAGCAGCGTCGTCTTGCCGCAGCCCGAGGGGCCGAGGAGGGAGACGAACTCCCCCTTCGCCACCGAGATCGACAGGTCGTCCAGCACCACCGCCGCGCCGAAGCGCTTCGACGCGCCGGCGACCACCAGGTGTCCGGCCTGCGACGCGCCGGCCTCCGCTGCGCGCGCCGTCGCCCCGACCGCAGTCACCGTGCGCTGATCTCGCGCTCGAAGCGCTCGATCCAGCGGTTGCGGTTGTCGGCGAAGTACTCCCAGTCGAGCACGATCAGGTTCGGCAGTTGCAGCGACGCCGGCGGCACCGCCTTGGTGTTGGTGGGCTTCCCGCTGGCGCTGGTCGCGCCGGAGGACGCCGTGCATGGCTGGCTGGAGCGG
>JAIYAI010000797.1 GCA_027489135.1 Acetobacteraceae bacterium | reverse complement strand
CTGAGCCGCTCCGTGATCGCCGCGACGAAGGCCAGCATCGAGACCTGGTCGAGCGCGTCGCCATGCGAGGGATGCTCGCCCGATACCGTGTAGGGGTAGGTCGAGCGCGACACGGTGGGGAAGACGATGTGGTCGGCGACCATGGCGGAATGGAAGCCCGCCGCCTCCCCGGCCCGGGCGAGCGCGGCGATGGCGGCGCGGCTGGCCAGCGCGCCCCGCGTCGGCAGGTAGAAGCCGTAGCGCATCCCTGGACCCTCCCCGTCCCTCTTGCCCCCATGCTTGACAGGCGGGCGGCGCCAAGGCGAGGGGTCGCGCCCACGCAGGAGAGCGACGAAGATGAGCGAGCGCGTCATCGA
Source organism: Acetobacteraceae bacterium (assembly GCA_027489135.1). Lineage (GTDB taxonomy): Bacteria > Pseudomonadota > Alphaproteobacteria > Acetobacterales > Acetobacteraceae > JAIEOP01. The sequence continues at coordinate 3,605 of JAIYAI010000797.1, read as the reverse complement.
CCACCTGGCCGGACAGCGGGACGCGATCCTGGACCGGCTGCTGACGCTGATCCGCTTCCCCTCGGTCAGCACCGATCCCGCCTTCGACGCCGGGATGAAGGGGGCGCGGGAATTCCTGCTCGACCGGCTGCACGGGATGGGCATGCAGGACGTCCGCCTGCTCGACGCGCCGGGTGGCCAGCCCGCGGTCTACGGCGCCTGGACCGGCGCGGGGCCGGACAAGCCCACCATCATGATCTACGGCCACTACGACGTGCAGCCGGCCGATCCGCTGGACCTCTGGACCTCCCCGCCCTTTCAGCCCGCCATCCGCGACGGCCGGATCTATGCGCGCGGCGCGTCGGACGTGAAGGGCTCGACCACCGTCGCCATCGAGACCATCGCGGGATTCCTGGCGGTGGAGGGTGGCTGCCCGATCAATGTCAAGCTCTTCCTGGAGGGTGAGGAGGAGGTCGGCTCCCCCTCCCTGCCCGGCCTGATCGCCGAGCACCGCGCCCTGCTGCGCGCCGATGCGATGCTGTCGGCCGATGGCGGCGGCGCGGCGGGCGCGGTGCCCGTGCTGAACATCGGCTGCCGCGGCATCTGTGCGCTGCAGTTCAGCCTGCGCACCGCGAAGAAGGACGCGCACAGCGGCAAGGTCGGTGGCGCCATGCGCAACGCGCTGCACGAGATGGCCCGGCTGATCGCCACCCTGCACGACGAGAAGGGCCGCGTGCTGGTCGAGGGCTTCGAGGAGGGTGCGCTCCCCTTCACCAACGCGCTCCGCGCCGAGAGCGCATCCTTCCCGCTCGACGAGGCGGCCTGGTACGCGGAATTCGGCGCCGCCCCCTTCGGCGACCCCGCCTACACGGTGCGCGAGCGCACGACCTTGCGCCCGACCGTCGAGGTGAACGGGATGTGGGGCGGCTATACCGGCCAGGGCGGCAAGACCGTCACGCCGGCCGAGGCGCATGCCAAGCTGACCATGCGCCTCATCCCGGGCCAGGACCCGGCCGCGGCGCAGGCCGCGGTGAAGGCGCATCTGGAGGCGCATGCCCCAGCCGGCGTCGACCTCGCCTTCAGCTACCGGCCTGGCGGCACCCGCGCCTTCACCCTCGCGGCCGATCATCCGCTACGCGCGGCGGCGGCGAATGTGCTCAGGCAAGCAAAGGGCGGGCAGCCTGCGGTGATGCGCCTCGGCGGCACGGTGCCGATCACGACCATGTTCCAGGAGGAACTCGGCATCGACAGCCTGATGTTCGGCATGGCATCCCCCGACGAGGATGCCCATGCGCCCAACGAGTTCTTCCGCCTCTCCTCGCTGGAGGAGGGGCTGCGCCTCTGGCCCATGCTGCTGAGCGAACTCGGCACGATGCGGGCGGCGGATTTCCGGCGGATGGCGCGCTGAATGGCGACCGGCCTTCTCGCGCTGCTCGACGACGTCGCGGCGATCACCCGCCTCGCTGCCGCGTCGCTCGACGACATGGCGAAGATCGCCGCCTCCTCCCTCGACGACGTCGCGGCGCAGGCCGGCAAGGCGGGGGCGAAGGCGGCGGGCGTGGTGATCGACGACGCCGCCGTCACGCCGCGCTACGTGGTGGGCTTCGCCGCGAGCCGCGAATTGCCGATCGTCTGGCGCATCGCGCGCGGATCGCTGAAGAACAAGCTGGTCTTCCTGCTGCCCGCGGCGCTGGCGCTCAGCGCCTTCGCGCCCTGGGCGATCACGCCGCTGCTGGTGCTGGGTGGGTGCTTCCTCTGCTACGAGGGGGCGGAGAAGGTCTGGCACGCGATCGCGCCGCACGACGCGCATGGCGATGACGCCAGCGCCGACCAAGGCGACCCCGCGGGGCTCGAGGAGAGGCGGATCCAGGGCGCCATCCGCACCGACTTCATCCTGTCGGCGGAGATCATGGCGATCGCGCTCGCCACCATACCGACCTCAGGCTTCGCCATGCAGGCGGCGGTCCTCGCCGCGGTCGGCATCGGCATAACGGTCGCGGTCTATGGCGTGGTCGCGCTGATCGTGAAGGCCGACGATGTCGGCCTGGCGCTCGCCGCCGGGGCCCGGATCGCGCCTGTCCGCGCCATCGGACGGGCCATCGTCGCCAGCATGCCGCCCCTGCTGCGGTTGCTCTCCGTAGTCGGCACGGCGGCGATGCTCTGGGTCGGCGGCGGGATCGTGCTGCACGGGCTGGACGAAGCCGGGCTGCATGCCATCGGCCATGCGCCGGTCACGCTGGCCGAGGTGGTGGCGCAGGCCGTGCCGGGTGGGCTGGGCAGCACGCTCGGCTGGCTTGCCGGCGCCACGGCATCGGGGATCTTCGGGCTGGCGCTCGGCGCGGCGATCATCCCCCTGGTGGGCCGGGTGATCGCCCCGCTGGCAGGCGCCGCGAAGCGCGCCTTCGCAGGTGGTTGAGGCGCCGGCGCGCGCCCGCGACCTGACGGCGATCCCCGCCTAAAGCGCCTTGTGCTTGCCGTCGCAGAGCGGCGCCTTGCCCGTCGCCTTGCAGCCGCAGAACCAGACGCGGCCCGAGGTCTCCGCCGTCCACTTCAGCGACTGCATGGACGTGCCCTTGTGGCTGCCGTCGCAGAAGGGCTGCTTGCTGGACAGGCCGCAGGCGCACCAGGAATAGGTGCGGCCGGCCTCGACCTCGATCGGATAAGGCGCCTTCTGGGCGCAGTGCGGGACGGAGCGTTCCTCGGACATCGGCATTCCCCCTGTTCCTGGATGCTCACAGCATCGTGCCTCACGCCCGGTGCTGTCCAGACCGCTGCTGCGCCTCCTGCGTCGTCGCCAGGATGGCGAGGCCCTGCTCCATCAGGGTGGCGACCTGGCCGGCCCGCTCGTCCGGCAGCAGGTCGGCCGTCCAGGTGACGAGGCTGGCGCCGCCATCGGCCTCGGTCACCTCCAGCGCGCCGTTGTGGTGCGACAGCCAGGGGTCCTCGATGGCCCAGACCAGCCGGCGCGCCGCATCGTCGCAGGCGACGATCCGCTCGCGCAGCACGCGCCCGCTGGCGAAGGTGACAACACGCAATCCCGGTTCGAGGCGCGTGTCCACGACGAACCCCGGCACCAGCCGCGTGTGCAGCGCGCCGACATCGCGGACCGCATCCCAGACCTGGGCCGGCGGCGCGGCCACCAGGGTCGTCTTGCGGATGGATGCCATACTGGGTCTCCCTCTCGATCCGCGGGGAGACTAGGCGGCGCCGCAGCCGGGATGCTGGCGGGAATCGGACCGGGTCATCGCGCGGCCCTGCCGCGGGCGGCACCGGCATGCGAGGATGCCGCATGGACGCCCTGCCACCCCGGTCGGTCCCGCCCGCGATGCCGACGCTCGACTTCGAAGCCTGCGAGCGGGCGCGCTATGCGCGCGACCCAGCCTTCGACGGGGTCATCTTCATCGGCGTGCGGAGCACCGGGATCTATTGCCGCCCCGTCTGCCCGGCCCGGCAGCCACTGTCGCGCAACGTCCGCTACTACCCGAGCGCCGCGGCGGCCGAAGCGGCCGGACATCGCCCCTGCCTGCGCTGCCGGCCGGAGACCGCACCCTTCTCGCCGGCCTGGAACGGCAGCCGCACGACGGTGGGCCGCGCGCTGCGGCTGATCGAGGACGGCGCGCTCGACG
>JAIYAI010000299.1 GCA_027489135.1 Acetobacteraceae bacterium | reverse complement strand
CCGCGCAGCCCCTCGATCCGCGTCTTCATCGCCTCGGGCAGGGTGGCATAGGCGGAAACGGCGTCGAGGAACCAGGTCTCGCCGCCCTCGGGCGGGCAGATCGCGCCGTAGAACAGGCTCGCCGCGCTGGGCACGGGCCGGAAGGAACTGTCGGCGTGCCACTGCTCGACGCCGGTGGCGAAATTCGCCTTCGGCACCCCGTTCTCCTGGTAGTTGCCGACGCAGAAGATCTCCGGGTGCCCCGCCAGCGTGAAGGGGCTGGCATGGATTTCGAGCGGACCCAGGCGCCGGCTGAAGGCGACATGCGCCGCGTCGTCGCGCGGCACGTTCCGCACCAGCAGCACGCCGTGGCGGTGCAGCGCGGCCTTGAACTGCGCCATCGAAGCGTCGTCGACGTCGCCGGCGATGCGCAGCCCCGTGACCTCGGCCCCGAAGACCGGCGTCAGCGGATGGATGCCGAGCGGCGCAGCGGCAGCCGGCTCGAGCGTGGCGGAGAGGGACATGCGGCGTCTCCCGGGCTTTGGGGGATGGGCCGGATCACTGGCGCTTCGTTCCGCCCATCATGCCCTGGAATGGCCTCGCTTGTAAGGCCCGTCGGTTGGCGCCATGGTGCCTGCGGACACCTTGGGGAGCCCTGTTCGGGGCTGAGAGGCGGGGACGACCCCGCGACCCATGGAACCTGATCCGGTTAGGACCGGCGAAGGGAGCGGTGCCACCCGTTCAGTCCGCGCCCCCATGGCCAGCCCGTCCTGGCCCGGGCGCGGCATGCCCGGGATCCCCCTCCTTCCGCCGTCGGGAAGGAGACTGCCCATGCATCGTCGCTCGCTGCTCGCCGCCGCGGCCCTCGGCCCCTTTGCCGCGGCGCCGGCCCTGGCCCTGGCCCAAGGCAATGCCCGCGCCCGGACCCTGCGCTTCATGCCGCAGGCGGCGCTGGCCGTGCTGGACCCGATCTTCAACCCGACGACGATCGTGACCACGCATGGCTACGCCATCTTCGACACGCTCTATGGCTGCGACCGCAGCCTGACCCCGAAGCCGCAGATGGCGCAGGGGCACGAGGTCTCGGCGGACGGCCTGACCTGGACCATCCGCCTGCGCGAGGGCCTCGCCTTCCACGACGGCGCGCCGGTGCGCTCGGTCGACTGCGTCGCCTCCCTGAAGCGCTGGATGGTGCGGGACGGCTTCGGCCAGGTGCTGGCCCGGGTGGTGGAGGGCTGGGGCACGCCGGACGACCGCACCCTGACGATCCGCCTGAAGCGCCCCTTCCCGGCCCTTCTCGATGCGCTGGCCAAGCCCGCCGCCAGCCCCGCCTTCATCATGCCTGCCCGCACCGCGGAGACGCCGGCCGACCGGCCCATCACCGACATGACCGGCAGCGGCCCCTGGAAGTGGGTGGCCGCCGACTACGTCCAGGGCAGCCGCGCGGTCTACGTGAAGAACGAGCGCTACGTGCCGCGCGAGGAACCGGCCGATGCGGCCTCCGGCGCCAAGGTTGTGCATTTCGACCGGCTGGAGCTGGTCTGGATCCCGGATGGCGGCACCGCGGCGGCGGCGCTGCGCACCGGGGAGATCGACTGGATCGAATACCCGCTGCCCGATCTGGTGCCGGTGCTGCAGCGCGACCGTAACGTGAAGACCCAGGTCTACGACCCGAACGGCTTCCTCGGTTTCCTGCGCTTCAACCACCTGCACGCCCCGTTCAACAACGTCGAGGTCCGCCGCGCCATCCGCGACGTGATGGTGCAGCCCGACTACATGGCGGCCGTCGCCCTGTCCGAGGACTGGCGCGAATGCCACGCCATGTTCCCCTGCGGCCTGCCCCAGGTGATGGAGTTCCCGCCCGCGCCGCGCGGCGAGGCGGCGATGCAGCGCGCCCGCGATACCCTGAAGGCTGCCGGTTACACCGGCGAGCCCATCGTCATCGCCAACCCGACCGACTTCCCCGCCGTGACCCAGCAGGGGCGGGTGACCGCGGACCTGATGCGCCGCCTCGGCGTCAATGTGGACCTGGTGGAGAGCGACTGGGCCACCACCGTCGCGCGGCGGGCGAAGAAGGACTCGCCGGCCCAGGGCGGCTGGAACCTGCACAACACCAATTTCCCCGCGGCCGGCATCGCAAACCCCGCCGTCTCGCCCATCATCCGCATGCATGGCGACGGCGCCTGGTTCGGCTGGCCCCGGGACGAGGGCGTGGAGGAGATGGTGAATGCCTGGATCAACGCCGCCGACCGCGGCACCCAGGCCAGCGCCATGGCGGAACTCCAGAAGCGCGCCTGGGATGCCGTGCCCTATGCGCCGACCGGCCTGTTCCGCCTGCGCACCGCCTTCCGCGCCGACCTGACGGGGGTACTGCAGGGGCCCAATCCCTTCGTGTGGAACCTCCGGCGGGTGTAGTCCCATCGATCCGCGCTATGCTGGCGGCATGGTTGCTCTCCGCAAGCTGCCGCCGCGCCACATGACGATCCCGGAATTCCTCGCCTGGGCCGAGGAGCAGGACGGCCTGTGGCAACTGCGCGACGGCGAGCCGGAAGTGATCAACCCGCCCGCCGTGCCGCATGGCGAAATCCAGGGCGAACTGGCACGCCTTCTCGGCAACCACCTGCGCGCCAGCGGCCTCCCCTGCCGGGTCGTCGTGACCCCCGGCGTCACCCCGCACCTCCGCTCGGACCGCAACATGCTGGTTCCGGACCTCGCCGTCACCTGCGCACCGCCGCGGGCGGACCGGGCCCTGTCCGAGCCCGTGCTGCTGGTCGAGATCATGTCGCCGTCGAACGAGCGGCAGACGCGGGCCAATCTCTGGGCCTTCACGACCATCCCCTCGGTGCGCGAGATCCTGGTGATCAGCAGCGTGACGATTGCGGCGGAATTGCTGCGTCGCCGCCCCGACGGCACCTGGCCCGAGCAGCCCGACATGCTGGGCCCTGGCGATGGGCTGGTTCTGGACAGCATCGGCTATGCCGGGCCGCTCGCCGCCGCCTATGCGACGACCCACCTGGCGGTGCCCGGGTAGCACCCTGCCCCCCGGCGCCCTATATGGGGGGCGGAAGGTCGGCGGTGGACGGGCTCCTCGCCAACCCGGTCAGGTCCGGAAGGAAGCAGCCGTAACGGGTTCTTGCCCGGGTCGCTTGTCGGCCTTCCACCCCGCGCTCCCCCCGCCGCGAGACCCATGGCCCCGAGCGACCTCACTGGATCGGAGACCGGCGCGGAGGAGGGCCTGCCCGAGCCGCCGCCGCCCGAGGGGCCCGGCCTCTTCGGCGACCTGATGGCGCCCGCGCCGCCGCCCGTCGCGGCACCCGCTGCCGCGCCCGAACCGCCGCCAGCCCCCGTCGCTGCTGCGCCCGCGCCGGTCGTCGCCGAAGCGCCCGCCACGCCCTACCGCGTCCTTGCCCGCAAGTACCGCCCCACCACCTTCGGCGAGCTGATCGGCCAGGAGGCCCTGGTCCGCACCTTGCGCAACGCCTTCGCGCAGGGTCGGGTGCCGCGCGCCTTCCTGCTGACCGGCGTGCGCGGCGTCGGCAAGACCACCACCGCGCGCATCATCGCCCGCGCGCTGAACTGCATCGGCCCGGACGGCACGGGCGGCCCCACCGTCGATCCCTGCGGCACTTGCCCTGAATGCCGCGCCATCCTGGCGGACCGCCATCCGGACGTCCTGGAACTCGACGCCGCGTCGAACAACAGCGTCGACGACGTGCGGGAGCTGCGGGAGACCTTGCGCTACCGCCCGGCCCAGGGCCGCTTCAAGGTCATCATCCTGGACGAGGTCCACATGCTCTCCGGCGCGGCCTTCAACGCGCTGCTGAAGACGCTGGAGGAACCGCCGCCCCAGGTGAAGTTCATGCTGGCGACGACCGAGCTCCGGAAGGTGCCGACCACCATCCGCTCCCGCTGCCAGACGCATTTCCTCCGCCGCGTGTCGCAGCCCGAACTGCGCGCGCATTTCGCCCGCATCGCGGAGAAAGAGGCGGTCGCGGCGGACGACGCCGCGCTGCAGATGCTGGCGCGTGCGGCGGACGGGTCGGTGCGCGACGGGCTCTCGCTGCTCGACCAGGCGATCGCGCTGGGTGGCGGCGGGGAGGGCGTCACCGCCGCGGCGGTCTCCGACATGCTCGGCCTCGCCGATCGGGGTCTGGTGATCGACCTCATGGAGGCGGTGATGACGGGCGACGTCGCCACCTGCCTCTCGCTGATGGATCGCGCGCATGAGCGCGGCGCCGATCCGGCGGTGATCCTCTCGGACATGCTGGAGCTGGCGCATACCCTTTCCCGCCTCGTCGCCGTGCCGAAGCTACGCGACGACCCCTCGCTGGCCGAGGAGGAGCGCTCGCGCGGTGCCGCGCTGGCGGCGAAGCTCTCCATCCCGCTGCTGTCGCGAGCCTGGCAGATGCTGCTGAAGGGCCTCGGCGAGGTGAACGAGGCGCCGGACCGGCGCGCCGCCGCCGAGATGGTGCTGATCCGCCTCGCCCATGTCGCGGAATTGCCGACGCCCGGCGACCTCGTGAAGCGGCTGACCGACGGCAACGGCGCCGTTGCCCCGGCCCGCCCCGCGCCGAACGGATCGGGCGGCGGGCTGCGCGCCGTCGCCGGTGGCGGCGCGGTGATGGCCGCCGCACCCATCGCGGCGCCGGCACTGCCGCAGCCGCAGAGCTGGCGGGAGGTCGTGGCCCTTGCCTCGGGCCGCAAGCCGATGCTGCACGCGCACCTGCTGCACAGCGTCCATCCCGTCCGCGTCGCGGCAGGACGGATCGAGATGCGCGTCCGTGCCGAGGCGCCGCGCGACTTGGCCGCCCAGCTCGGTGCCTTCCTCGGCGAGGCGACGGGAGAGCGCTGGACCATCGCCCTCTCCAACGCGGAGGGCGAGCCGACGCTGGCCGAGCAGGGCCAGGCCGCGGCGGCCGAGCGCCTCTCCATCGCCGCCAGCCACCCGCTGGTGCAGGCCGTGCTCACGGCCTTCCCCGGCGCCACGATCGAGGCCGTGCGCGATGCCTCGGCCGATGCCTACGGGCTGGTCTCCGCCCCCGTCGCCGCGCCCGCGGAACTCGAGCCCGGGGAGGGCGATCCGGAGGACATGCCTGAATTCGCACCCCCCGACGCCGAACTCGCCGATTTCAATGATTTTCCACCGGAGGACCGATGAAGAACCTCGGCAACATGCTCAAGCAGGCGCAGCAGATGCAGGCGCGCATGCAGGAGATGCAGGCGAAGCTGGAGGCCGCGGAGGTCGAGGGCAGCGCCGGCGCCGGCATGGTGAAGATCACCCTGACCGGCAAGGGCGACCTGCGCCGTGTCTCCATCGACCCCAGCCTGATGACCGCCGACGACCGCGAGGTGCTCGAGGATCTCCTCATCGCCGCGCATGCCGACGCCAAGCAGAAGGCGGAAGCGGCGATGGCCGAGGAGATGAAGAGCGCGACCGCCGGCCTCAGCCTGCCGCCTGGCCTGAAGCTGCCGTTCTAGCCGCTCCGCGCGCAACCAGCCGCCACGCTTCGTTCGCTCCCCGCGCAGGCAGCCACCATGCCGACCCTGCCTGCGCGGGGCCCCTGAAGGTTCCCGCCAGGCTCGACGCCCATGCTCTACGCCACCACCAGCACCATCCAGGGCCGCGAGATCGAGACCTATCTCGGCGTGGTCTTCGGCGACGCCGTGCTGGGCGTGAACGTGTTCAAGGACATCATGGGCGCGGTGCGCGACGTCATCGGCGGGCGTTCCGCCACCTATGAGCGTGAACTGGGCCGCGCCCGCGACACGGCGATGCAGATCCTGACGGAACAGGCCCAGGCGCTCGGCGCCGATGCCATCGTCGGCATCGATATCGACTACGAGACGGTCGGCAGCGGCAGCAGCATGCTGATGGTCAGTGCGTCCGGCACCGCGGTCAGGCTGCGCGGCGGACAGGCGCCGGCTGCAAGCCCCTGGACCCGTCCGGGCTGATGGACCCGCACGATCCGATCGAGCACCTGGTCGGCCTTTTGGCGAAGCTGCCCGGCCTCGGCCGGCGCAGCGCCCGGCGCGCGGTGCTGCGCATGCTGATGAAGCCCGAGGTGCAGATGCTGCCCCTGGCCGAAGCGCTCCGCGCCGCCGCGGCCGCGGTGAAACCCTGCGGCATCTGCGGTAATCTCGATGCCGAGGATCCCTGCCGCATCTGCCGTGATCACACGCGCGAGCGCGGCCTGATCTGCGTGGTCGAGGGCGTCGCGGAGCTCTGGGCGCTGGAACGCGCGCATGCGCATCGCGGGCTCTACCACGTGCTCGGCGGGACGCTGTCCGCGCTCGGCGGGGTGGGGCCAGAGGATCTTTCCGTGCAGCCCCTGCTCGCGCGCATCGCGGAAGGCGGCGTGGACGAGGTGATCCTCGCGCTTCCCGCGACGGTTGATGGCGCAGCCACTGCGCACTACCTCACCGATCGATTGCGTCCGCTTGATCTACCGGTGACGCGCCTCGCGCAGGGTGTGCCGATGGGCGGTGCTCTCGATGTGTTGGACGAGGGAACGCTCGCTGCGGCCCTGCGGGCGAGACGCGCAGTCTGAAGTCGTGCCATGATGCTCCCCCATCACACGGAGCAACCAATGGCGCAGACCCGCATCACCGGCACCGTCGCGGGGGAAAGCCTCGTCGGCACCGCCGGACAGGATCTGATCTACGGCGCCTCGCCCTTCGCCGCCGCGAACGCCGCGCCAAGCTTCACCCTGGTGGGCAGCGGACTCGGGAAGGCGCTCTTCGGGCTCTCGCCGCCGGGCGATCCCGGTACGCTGCTGGTCGTCAGGCAGGACGGCCTGGTCCAGGCGCTGGACACCGCCAGCGGCGCCGTCGCGGCGACACCCTTCCTCGACCTGCGCGGCCAGATCGCGACCGCCAGCGAGCAGGGCCTGCTCGGCATGGCCTTCCATCCGGATTTCGCGCGGAACGGCAAGGTCTATGTCTATGTCTCGAACGCCGCCGGCGATTCGGAGATCCGCGTCTATCGTGTCGATCCCGCTGATCCGGGGCGAGTCGATCCCGACCGTCCGGGCGACGTGATCCTGACCATCGACCAGCCTGCCGGGCAACTCAACCACAAGGGCGGATGGATCGGCTTCGGACCGGATGGAAAGCTCTACATCGCCTCCGGCGATGGCGGCGGCGCCGGCGACCCGCTGGGCACGGGGCAGAACCCGAATGACCTGCTCGGCGCAATCCTGCGGATCGATGTCAATGCGGATGGGTTCCCGGCCGATCCGACGCGCGACTACGCCATCCCGGCGGGCAACCCCTTCGCAGCGGGCGGCGGTGCGCCCGAGGTCTGGGCCTATGGCCTGCGCAACCCGTTCCGCGACAGCTTCGATGCGGCGACCGGCACGCTGTGGATCGCCGATGTCGGCCAGTCCCGGCGGGAGGAGATCGACATCGGCGCCCCGGGCGCGAATTACGGCTGGGCCACGACGGAGGGCACCTACACCTATCCCGACGGCAACCCCCTTGCGACGGCACCGACGGGAATCACCTTCCCGCTGCACGACTACGGCCGCACCGACGGCGGCTCGATCATCGGCGGCTATGTCTATCGCGGCACGCAGACCGGGCTGCAGGAGCGCTATGTCTTCGGCGACTTCGTCAGCGGCCGGGTCTGGACCCTCGACGACGCCGACGCCAACGGCACCTGGACGCGCACGGAGATCGCCAATCTCGGCCGGTTCAAGCTGACATCCTTCGCCGAGGACGCGGCCGGCAACCTCTACGCCGTCACCACCGACGGCAATGTCTATCGCCTTGACCCGGGCGGGCCTGCTGCCGGCGCCGCCGATGGCGCCGACACCATCGACGCGGGACGCGGCGACGACCACGTCTTCGCCGGTGCGGGCGACGACAGTGCGCAGGGCGGCGGCGGCGGCGACCTGCTGCAGGGCATGGAAGGCAATGACAGCCTGTCCGGCGGCGGCGGGCGGGATACGCTCTCCGGCGGCGCCGGCGCCGACGAGCTCTCCGGCGGCGGTGGCAAGGACCAGTTGCTCGGCGGCGACGGCGATGACCGGTTGAGCGGCGGCGGCAGCGCGGACCGGCTCTCCGGCGGCGCGGGCGCCGATCGATTCGTCTTCGGCGCCTTCGCCGAAAGCGCCTTTGCGAAACCCGACCGCATCCTCGACTTCGACGGGGCGGCGGGCGACCGCATCGACCTCTCTGCGCTGGTGCCGGGACTCTTCGCCTTTCTCGGCGCTGACGGCTTCACCGCCGGCGCCGGGCCGCAGCTTCGCGTCGTCGTGGACGGCGCGATCACGCGGGTCGAGGCCTCGGCGACCGGCGCAGCGCCCGATCTGCTGATCGAGATCGAGGGCGGGTTCAGCCTGACCGCGGCTGATTTCTTCCTGTAGCGGCCCCGGCCGCCCGGCCCAGGGCGATCACGTCGTGGTGGTCGTCCCACAGCCGCTCGCCATGCATCACGAGGCGCGTGCCCTCCAGCCGTTCGAGGAGGGCCGCGATCCATCCGGCGCGGACCACGGAGATGCCGTAGCCGGGCTTGTGTGCGTCGTAGTCGGCATAGACGTAGTCGGCGCCGTTCTCGAAGGCGTGGACCATGGCGTACCAGCGCATGCGTTCCAGCCCGTAGT
>JAIYAI010000306.1 GCA_027489135.1 Acetobacteraceae bacterium | reverse complement strand
GGAGGTCGTCGCCCAGGTCGGCGCGCCCGATACCTGCACCAGCTGCCACACGGATCGCCCCCAGGCCTGGGCGGCGCAGGCGATCGCCGGCTGGCTCGGCCCGCGCACGCCGCGGCCGCCCGACCCTGCCCTGGCCATCGCCGCCGGGCGGCGCGGCGCGCCTGGTGCGGATACGGCGCTGGCGGCGATCGCCACCGACCGCGCCCAGCCCGGCATCCTGCGCGCCACGGCGCTGTCGCTCCTCCCGGCGCGGCCCACCAACGCCTCGGCCGGCGCGGTCGGCGCCACGCTGCGCGACCCCGACCCGCTGGTCCGCGCCGCCGCGCTGCGCGCCCTCGAGCCCCTGCATCCGCGCAACCGGCTGCACGCCGTCGCCGCGCTGCAGGACCCGCTGCGCCTTGTCCGCATCGAGGCCGCGCGCGCCCTCGCCCCCGTGCCGCTGGAGGCGATCCCGGAAGCCGCCCGCCCCGCCTTCGCCGTCGCCTGGGCGGAACTGCTGGAGAGCGAGCGCGTCGCCGACACCCGGCCGGAGGCGCATGTGAACATCGCCGGCCTGCTCGCCCAGCGCGGCGACGCCGCCGGCGCCCGCGCCGCCTATGCGGAGGCGCTGCGGCGCGACCCCGCCGACCTGCCCGCGCTGGTCAACCAGGCCGACATGGAAAGCCGCCTGGGCCTTCACGACGCGGCCGAGACGCTGCTGGCCCGGGCCATCGCCGCGCATCCGGAGAGCGCCGAGCCGCGCTACGCGCTGGCCCTGTCCCACGTCCGTCGCGGCCGCACGGACGCGGCGCTGGCCCTGCTGGAGGACGCCGCGCGGCTCGCCCCGGACCAGCCGCGCTACGCCTATGCCGAAGCCCTGGCCCTGAACGGGCTCGGTCGCCCGGAGGCCGCTGTGGCGGTGCTGGAGGCGCTGCTGCGGCGCCATCCCGCCCATCGCGAGAGCCTCGTCGCGCTGGCCGGCATCCAGCGCGACCGCGGCGATCGCGCGGCCGCGCTGCGGGCGGCGGAGGCCGCGGCGGCGCTGGACCCGGGCGACCGCGAGGCCGCGGCGCTGGTGGGGCAACTCAGGTCGGCGACGCCCCCGCGGTAGCGGCGCGTGCCGTCAGCGGCGGTAGAATCCGACCCCGCGCGCGCCGGCGCCGACGCCGTGGAAGCCGGGCCCGACGCCGCCGCCGACGCCGATCCAGTCGATGAAGATGGTCGTCGCCTGGCCGCTGCGCGGCACCGCGCCGCTGATCAGCTTGTAGCGATAGACGATGTCGTTCCCCTCCACCCTGGGGTGGCTGATGGTGATGACGGCGAGGCTGTTGCTGGTCTGCCCCGGTTCGTAGACCGAGAGGGTCGCGTTCGGCGGATCCGCGGCGAAATTGTCCGCGCCGGCCTTGGCGGTCCATTCCTCCATGAAGGCGGGCATGGTGATGTGGCCGGCATCGCGCACGGGCCGGTCGGTGAACCACACGGTCTGCGGCGAGACGCCGACGAGGCGGATGGTGGCGTCATCGGCGCTGAGGCCGTTGGCGACCTGGACGAACATCAACTGCACCGGCGCCGCGCCTGCGGCAGCGGGCGCCTGCGCACGGGCCGCGGGCGCGGCGACGGCAAGGCTGGCAAGGGCGGCGACAAGCATGCGGCGCATGACGGGGTCCTCAGGATGGAGGCATGACGCCCGGTGCCGCGGGGTGCGGCACCGGGTCGGCAGCAGCGCTCAGCAGTACGGCAGCGGGTCGGCGACCGCGCTGATCAGCGGCGTGGCGCGGGCGCGGCGGGTGCCGCGGCCGGCCGGGCCGCTGCCGCTTCCGCCGCGGCGCGCTGCGCCATGGCCTCGGCGAAGGCGCGCACAGAGGCCGCCGTCACCGTGCCTTCGCCGAGATCGATCGTGATCTTCCCGATCCGGCCGGTGAAGGCGAAGGGCACCTGGTAGTCGCGGTCGTCCACGCCCGTGCCGGTGTCCTGGCCGACATCGAAGGTCTCGTCCCAGGCGTAGGTGAAGGGCACGGTCCGGGGCAGCGCGTGCTGCGCCTGCTGCTGGCCGTTCACCGTCAGCGTCCCCGTGCCGGCATGGCCGAAGGGTATCGGCCCCTGCATGTCGAGCGCGAAGTCGAAAACGATGGTGTGCTTGCCGGCCGGCAGGGCCTGCGCGCCTTCCCAGCGCACCCGCTCGAGGTTGAGCAGGTTCATGGTGAAGACCGGCTTGCCGTCCTTCAGGTAGAGGCCCCAACCGCCAAAGCGGCCGCCCTGCGTCACCAACACGCCGTTCGCGCCCTGACCGACCTCGATCTCCGCGGTCAGGCGCCAGGACCGGTTCAGCACGCCCGGCGCTGCATTGGCCTGGGTGCAGCAGGACGGGCCGGTATAGACGAACTGCCGGCGGCCGGCCGCGGGGCCCGGGCGCGGGTCGATCATCCGGGTCAGCGCCGTCATGTCGAGCGGAAAGACCTGGTTGCGCGCCGCTTCCAGCGTGAAGATCTCGCGCATCGAACGCAGGCGGTCGGGGAACTGGGCGGCGAGGTTGCGGAACTGCGTCGGGTCCTCGGCCAGGTTGTAGAGTTCCCATTGCAGCCCGTTCGCGACATCCGTCGGGCG
>JAIYAI010000826.1 GCA_027489135.1 Acetobacteraceae bacterium | reverse complement strand
GTTGATCAGGTTGAGCGCGTGGCGCGCCATGAGCCTAGGCTGCGCGAACGTATCTTCCGGCTCTGGAGATCCAAGACGCTGCGCGGCAGCCTCCAGCAGCCGGCGGAGCCCGTCCTGATCGGCGCCCTTGGTGTGGGCATAATGGGCAAGCAACCTCTCCAGCGGGACGCGGCGGGACACGCGCTTCTTGAGGTCGGCCAGGGTGACCGGTCCACGTGGCTCCTTGGGCCAGGCCGCACTCCATCCGAGCAGATCGATCTCCGGCATCGAATCGTGGGCCTGACGCGTCCTGTCGAGCGACAGCAGCTCTGGTGCCCCGAGAAACGGGGCAACGGCTGCAAGTGTCTTCGGCCAGTGAGAGATCAGAACGTCGACGGCCACCAAGACGTATGCGGCAGGCGAGCCCTCGGGACCCAGGATATCGGCGATCACCTGATCGGGCGCATCGCCCCGTTCGACGCGAGCGTGCGACCATGCTTCCAGCGCCATCAGCGCCGACTCGATCGCGTAGCAGCCTTCCGCATCGCGCGACCAGTGGTAGCTGCGTAGCCACGGGAAGAAGCGCGGACCGGACTCCAGAACGAGCGTCAGGCCGTCGTCGCCCGGCTCCCGCCCTGCGCGTAGGACGGTGACCGCGTGGTCGACGAGACGGCGGACCAGAGAGAGCCCGTGGTCGGGCGCGGCGTTGAGCAGATCCAGAAAGGGACCTTGGGAGGGCGAGCTCGGCAGAAAGACCGTGTCGAGGTGCGTGAGGATCTCATCCCGGATGGACCGGCGGCGGCGCTCGCCCTCGTCGGGTGTCGCCACGAGACCGGCGAGCGTGAGCGCGGCCAGTTCGGCTGGCGCCGCCTGAGCGAACGAGCCTCGGAACCGCATGATGTCGCGGATCGTGTCGTCGGGGTTCCGCCGCTTCGACAAGCCGCGCAGATACTCTTGTGCCCGCTCTGGAGCGCGCGCGGCCATGAACGCGAAGGCGTGCCGGACGTCCTCCGCTAGTTTGTGGAGGCCCTCGTGTCGGTAGGCGCTCGCGAAGCGTGGTTGATCCGTGGCGAGCGGATGGTGATCCCGGGCCACCTCTATCTCGTCGAGCCAGTCCGCGAGCGCGATGGACATCCTCGGTGTAAGCGGGTCGGTGAGGAACATCGACGCGGACAGGCTCTGGAAGAGCTCCACCACATCCGGCAGCGTCTGGAGCGGGAGGTCTTCCCGCCGCAACAGCAACCACATCGCCAGTTTCGCCCAGGAGGTGTTGGACGGCCCGAAGATCCCGGCCGGGATCGAAGACTTATCCGCCCCGATCTCCGCCAGCGTGTCGGCGAGCGGTCGGGACTCGGTGGCGATGGTCGTGCGAATCAGCTCCCGCAGCAGCGCGCCGTCCTCGGCGAACAGCGACCCGGCGGCGCGGTCCAGGAGCTCGAGCGCAAGCTCCGAGCGCAGGACCGCCAAGATCGAGAAGCGGCGCCAGGAGGCGTGCGACCTCTCCGGGCTCACCCGGTTGATGTGGCTGACCCAGCGCTGGCCGTCGCTCGAGCGTTCCAGCGCGAGCCGAGCTGCGAGTTCCACGCCCCGCGCCAGCGATGCCGATGCCGGCCGGTTGAGCGGCAGACGGTCCAGTTTGTCGGGGTCGTCGTCCAGCCGGGCGGCCACGCTCCACTCCCGCAGCACGTCGTGCCGGAACGCGAACCGGTCGAGGCCGAGCTCGCGCAGGCTCTCTCGCGCGATCAGAGCCTCGACGGCCGCCGGGGCGGGGCGGGTCTCTATGCGGTCGACGCCAGCAAGCGCAGCATCGGAGAGGTCGGTGAGCAGTCGGGCCCGCTCGCGGCGGCCTTCAGGAGGGCCGTCGGCCGTCGTCCACCACCGCAGGAGCAGGTCGACCTCCGAACGAAGATCCTCCGCGGAGCCCTGCACCCCGAGCAGCCGGGACAACCGGAACAGGTTGCGGACGACATCGCGGGCGGGATGTTCGTCTGCGAGCAGGGCGCGCAGCTCCGGCGCGGCCGCACTGAGTTCCGAGATCTCTTCGGGACCCAGCTCATCGACGACGACCGGTGGCGAGCGGCCGAGACGCGTGAGCGCTTCCGGCGGCAGCCAGTTCGGCTCTTCCTTATCGAAGTTGGTGCGCGCCGTGACGATGACCTGAAAGCTCGGCACCTCGGCGGCGGACCTGACCAGGTCTACGACGGTCGCCCGCTTGCCGGGGTCGTCGAACAGGTCGAGGCTGTCGACGAACAAGACCGCGCCGCCGTCGCTGGCGAGATCGGCCAGGAAAGCCCGAGGGCTCGTGTCCACACCGAGGGCGGACTTGAACGCCAGCCAGCCGCCTGGGATCGTCCGCTCCGGCGAGAGCACGATGGCGCGGGCCTCGGAGAGCGTCTGTTGAACCAGCATACCGAGCAGGCCGGACTTTCCGACGCCAGGTCCACCGCGAATCTCGACGTACCGACCCGCATCTCTCGCTTCCCTTACCGCCTCGAGTTGCACGGTGCGGGCGAGGGTGACGCCGGCGACTTGGCGTCGGAGGTCGGCGGCAGCCAACGAAGCGGCCTCGGACAGACTCTCACGAGACGCCCGGTGTCGTCGGGAGCCGAGCAGGCGAAAGTTGCTGACCTGACCGAGCTCTTCGCGGAGGCGAATGCGGTCTAGATCGCCGCCCGCCGCAGCGACCCGGATCGCGGTCTCGGTGAGCGCCTTCCAAAGCGCGCTGGCGCGCGATGCGTCGTCCGGCTCGAGCACGTGCCGAGCGCGCTCGAGCGCCAGTTCGAACGACTGCGAGCCCGGCGCGTCGTAGTCGAATGTCAAGATGTGAAAGCGACGCAGGATCTGCCAGACCGTCTGATCGTCGCTGGCACAACCGGCCGTCGTGAGATGGGATCGAACGGTCGCCACCAACGTGCGCATGTCCTCATTGCCCACGTTCTTGCGATTGATCCGTTCGATGAAGGTCGAGGCCGAACCGAGCTCGCGGGCCCAGCGGAGCACGACCTGATAGGGCCCGGTGATCTTGAAGGAAGTTCTCTCGGTCGCCACGGCGAACTGGTGCCGCTCGTTCGAGAGGTCGAGATTCTGGAACGCTCTCGCGAGCTGCCCGACGACGTCCTTGAACACGGCATCAGTCGGCGAAAAGGTGATGGTCCGCTTGACCTGCACCTCGAGCACGGCAGGCTCACCCGTATTGGTGACGCCGTGCACGACGACATCGTCGAGCGGGTGTCCTTCGCCTGCGCGCTGCAGTTCCACTCGGCCCGCGAGCACGCCAGGGAGGCCTCGCGGATCGGCCTCGGCGAGCAGGGTAAGCAGGTAATGCGCGCCGACCTGCCCCTCGAAGAGGGCACCTGCCGGCCCGCTCGCGGAAGGGCTGGTTGCTGTCGGCCCGGTGGCGGGTCGGCTGTCGCTCATACCGGGTCGTCAAGTAGCGTGGAATGCCTCGAAAAGCATCGGGAACAAGCCGCCCGCTCGTCGGGGAATGCACCTGCTCTTGCGGTCGCCGGCGACGATGGCAAGACGGTTCGGTTACCCGCGAGGCTCGGCGTCAGCTTGATTCCTGCCGTCGCTGGTCTGTTGTTGAAGCCGGCTTCCTAGCCGTCAGCCGATGAGCAATTCGAACCCCGCCCTAGAGTGTCCTTCGGAAGTCTTTGTTTCGCTTTACCCGGGGCCTCAATCGGCCAAGTCCCCAGGTTCGGAGAGAACGGCGTCTCTGGGAGGCGAATTCACCGGTCTTTCCGGAAAGCGACGCACCAGGTCCGCCGCAAATCCCCTCGGAAACCTGCACTTCCGTTCGGAATGCCCAACCGGGAAGAGCGGTTGGCAGGTGGAAGGGTGACGTCCGTCGCGATATTCGAACTCTGGGGCAGGTGCATCGAGCTGGGTTGCCAACGAGGGCTACCCTCTGAGCGCCGGTGAACCAGTGCCCTACCCACACCCCGCACACGTCATCAGCCCGCGCTTCTCCCGAGGAGGCTCGACCAGATAGCCGCAGCGGATGCAGTTGGCGCTGTCGTCGTTGGCGTCAAACGGGTCGGCAACACGGCGAGCCTGAGGCTCGACCCGGGGCCGGCGAGTCATGGTCCGCGCACGGCGACCCACGGGCAGGCCGGCGGTCGCCTCGACGACCGGCTGCCGGGGCTGCCACGCAGGCTGAACATGGACGACCGGCTTCGGCGCGGGAGGGGAGATCTCTTCCCCTACGGCCGGCGGGGGTGGTGATCCCTTACCGCTGATCTCCAGGCCCCAAGCAGCCCCGCCTACATCGGACGCATGACGTGCAGGAGCGTCGTCGATCGCCTTCGCGCCATGCCGCAGGTGCACGACCTGCACGACGCGGCTGCTACGGGTTCCTCTGGCCGGGATGGTCACCGTCTGACGGCTTGGCGTCTCGGTCGCCCCGGTTCTGCTGAACCGGGCAAAGACGTGGTCTATATCTGACATGGATCCTCAGAAGATGCCGGGCCTGCTGTAGATGGTCTACCCGCTGGGCCGGCGAATACGGCTTGGGGTTCAGGAGTTCGTTTGCGGATTTCGCCGACCGCCCGAGCGATCGAGTTGCTGAGTATAGAGCACGTTCGCATGTAGAAAGCGTTGATAAATGAATGAGTTGAGGCTTGAGGGTAAAATCGGCCCACCCTCAAGGTCCGGAGACTCTCCGACCATTCGGAGAGAATTTCCGCCCTCGTTGCCACTTCAAACCATCAACCCTGTCGGCGAAAACCGCAAAAAACCTGCGCGTCAGCGCGGCATCCAGGTCGGGAGAGACAGGTTGTTTTGGGACCGACTGGAGCGGGCGAAGGGATTCGAACCCTCGACCCCAACCTTGGCAAGGTTGTGCTCTACCCCTGAGCTACGCCCGCGCTCCGTCGTGCGGCGGGAGATGGCATGCCCCCGACCGCTTTGCAAGTCGCCTACGGCCCGCGTCCGACGCCCGGTCTCACAGCCCCAGCCGTGCCCAGGCCATCCGTTCCTCCAGCGCGGCGACCGCCGCCTCCGCGGAGAGGCCGGGCAGCAGCCGCCGCCACAGTGGGGGCCGAGGCCCACCGATCCGGACCAACCGGACCGCATCGCCGAAGCGATGCTTCGCCACGGCCAGCGGGTCCGCGCCCAATCCGTCCGCCAGGCCCAGCGCCACTGCCCGGTGGCCGGTCCAGAAGCGGCCCGTGAACAGCTCCGCCTCCGGCGCCTTCAGCCGGTCGCCGCGGCGCGCGCGGATCCAGGCACGGAAGGCCTCATGCGTCTCCTCCAGCAGGGCATGGAGGCGCTCCGCATCGCCGCCCGTCTCCGGGCGGAAGGGATCCCAGAAGCTCTTCTCCGCGCCGGCGGTCCGCACCCGTCGCTCGATGCCGAGGCGCGCGATCGCGTCCTGGAAACCGAAGCCCGCGGCGATGACGCCGATCGACCCGACGATGGACGCGGGATCGACCATGATCTCGTCCGCCGCGCTTGCCAGCCAGTACCCGCCCGAGGCGGCGGCGTCCTCGACGCAGGCGATGACGGGCAGGCGCTTTTCCGCGGCCAGCGCTCGGATCCGGCCGGCGATCAGGGAGGACTGCACCGCCGAGCCGCCGGGGGAGTTGATCACCAGGATGACTGCCGCGGCGTGCTTCAGCGCGAAGGCGCGGTCCAGCACGGGCGCGAGGCTGGCGAGGGAAAGCGATGCGGGGCCGAAGCCCCCGGCGCGGGCGGCGATCAGCCCCTCCAGCCGGACCAGGGCGACGCGCGGCGGGCGGGACAGGAAGGGGAGGTGCATGCGGCCTCATGCCGCCTGCGCGGCCTGCCGCCTAGGGTGGGGAACGGCGTCGGCGAAGCCAATGCCTCCGATCCCGGGCCAGGTCAGGTGCGCCCGGGACCGGGGCAACTCCGGTGGCGCAGCCAGGGCGGGGACCCGGCGGGTCCATCCGATCGGCGGGGTTGTCCACCTGTCGCGGAGCCCTTCCCCGGTGGCGGATCCCGGGCGGCCAGCCAGTCGCGGACCTGCGCGATCGATCGCTGTGCGTTCTCTTGGCATGAGCGACGATCACGATTGCGTCAGGCTTCCCTGCGCGCGCAGGTCGTTCTCGGCCAGGGTTCACAGGGTTCCGCCCCAAGAAAAAGTTTCGAATTAGCATCTAATAATCGTTGCAACACGACCATCCGTTCCCCGAGCGTGCGGCGCCGCCGCGTCCCAGCGCCGTGTTGCGCCCGCGGGGGCTTCGGCGAATACTGCCGCCCGGGCGCCTCCGCGGCGGCGGCGCATGCAGAACCATGCGCCCCCGGGTTCGCCCGCAACCGGCACCAAGGGAGGGAGTTCCATGCAGTTCTACCGCGGCATGACCTGCGCCAACGTCACGCTGAAGGGCGATGGCGGCACGCCGATCACCGCTTACGTGGCCAAGCCCGAGGGCAAAGGACCCTTCCCCGGCGTCGTGCTCATCCACCACCTGCCGGGCTGGAGCGAGCTCTACATCGAGACCACCCGCCGCTTCGCCCATCACGGCTACATGGCGATCTGCGCCAACCTCTACGAACGCGCCGGCGAAGGCCATCCCGACGACGTCGCCGCCAAGGTGCGCGCCGAGGGCGGCATCCCAGATGCGCAGATGGTCGGCGACACCGCCGCCGCCGTCGCCTGGATGCGCGCCCAGCCCGAGAACAACGGCAAGGTCGGCCTCATCGGCTCCTGCTCCGGCGGCCGGCACGCCATGATCTATGCCTGCCAGCGCAACGACATCGACGCCGTGATCGACCTCTGGGGCGGCCGCGTCGTGATGGGCGCGGAGGAACTCAACGCCAAGACCCCCGTCGCGCCGATCGACATGACCCCGGGCCTCAAGGCCCCGCTGCTCGGGCTCTTCGGCAATGACGACCGCGCCCCGAGCCCCGAGCAGGTCGACCAGCACGAGGCCGCGCTGAAGGCCGCCGGCAAGGACTACGAGTTCCATCGCTATGACGGTGCCGGCCATGGCTTCTTCTACTGGCACCGCCCGCTGTACCGCCCGGAGCAGGCGATGGATGGCTGGGCCAAGGTTTTCGCCTTCTTCGGCAAGCACCTCTCGAAGTAGGGGCACCGCGCCATGTGCACCTCGATCATCGAGATCGCGCAGGCCGAGGGCATGGCGAAGCGCGGCGACGCCTGGTTCCCGCTGAACCAGGCCGTGGTCGCCTACGACCATGCCCGCCACGCCCCGCTTGGCGACGTCATCACGCTCGACTTCGTCAACACGACGCTCGAGCCCGGCGCCCGCGCCGCGGTCGAGATCACGCTCGAGACGGCAAAGGATCTCCGCGCCGCGCTCGACCGCGCCATCGCCGCCGCCGAGCACGAGGAGGCGGAGATGCGCGCGGCCGGCGCGCCGCCCCAGGGCCTGAAGCCCCGTCTCGTCCACGCGGCATGATCGCCACGCGCCGCCGCATCCTGCTGGCCGGCGGGCTTGCCCTCGCCGCGCCCAGGGTGCGCGCGCAGGACGCGGCCGGTTTTCCGGCCCGCCCCGTGCGCATCATCGTCCCCTACGCGCCCGGCGGCGTCAGCGACATCGTCGTGCGCCTGATGGCGCAGCACGCCGCGGCGAAGACGGGCCAGTCCTTCGTCGTCGAGAACCGCGGCGGCGGCGCCTCCGTCCCCGGCACGCAGGCCGTCGTGACCGCGGCGCCGGACGGCTACACCGTCGGCAGCGCCGACAACGCGCTCTCGGTCAATCCCGGCATCCTGCGCGACCGCATGCCCTTCGACGTCGAGCGCGACATCGCGCCCCTCGGCATCATGGTGGAGGCGCCGCTCGCCCTCGTCGCGCACCCTGCCGCGCCGGCGCGCACGGTCGCGGAGGTCGCGGCCGCGGCGAAGGCCCGGCCCGGGGCGCTCGCCCTCGCGCATGGCGGCACCGGCACGCCGACGCACCTCACGGCGCTGCAGTTCCGCCTCGCCTACGACCTCGACATGCCGCTGGTCGGCTATCGCGGCGGCGGGCCGCAGTTGGCCGGCCTCGTCGCCGGCGATACGCCCTATGGCTTCGTGGGCGTCCCCTCCGGCCTGCCGCACATCCAGGGTGGGCGCCTGCGCGCCATCGCCGTCAGTTCCGCCGCCCGCACCCGGCCCCTGCCGGAGACGCCGAGCTTCGCCGAGGCCGGCTTCCCGGCGGTGGACCAGGTGGGCTGGTGGGCCATGCTCGCCCCCGCCGCGGTGCCGGCGCCGATCCTCGACCGGCTCAACGCCATCCTGGTCGCCTCCGCCCGCGACGCGGAGGTGCGGGAGAGGCTGGAGGCGCAGGGCTACGAGGTTGTCGGCGGCACCCGCGCCGATTTCGCGGCACGGCTGAGGCGGGAGGTCGCGCATTGGCGCGAGATCTTCGCCCGCCCCGGTGTCGCGGTGGACTGACCCCTGGCCGAATCCGGCTTTGGCTGTGATATCAACGGGCTGCCGCATGTGCCGGACAAATGGCCGGCCCCGCCCCCTCCGCGTCGCCCATCCGAATCCGCAGCGATTGCAGGGCCTTGACGAGACCGCCGGACAAAAGCGCCGGTCCCGCCGCCCGGGCATGGCTCCGCCCCTGGCGCGCGGAGCATAGCCCGTCAGATCCGAAATCGCAACGAAATCTCACGCCGCGCCCTGGGCCGCCAGCGCCACGAGCTCCTCGAGGTCGAGGTCCCGCTCCAGGTCGTGCAGCGTTTCGTCGTCGATCTGCCCGGCCCGGTGCAGGCGCACCAGCTCCGCCCGTCCGGCCGCCACGGCCGCCAGCACCACGCCGTAGTGCGACGCGATCCCGGCATTCCGCTCGGCCGGGCTGTCGATCAGCTCGGTGGAGAGCCGAACCTGGCGCCGGTAGCTCTCCAGCAGCCGAGGGTGCAGCAGCGTCCCGTCCGGGGCATGCGCCAGCC
>JAIYAI010000420.1 GCA_027489135.1 Acetobacteraceae bacterium | reverse complement strand
GCCGCCGGCCTCGAGCCCGCCCGGGTGGTGGTCGAGCTGCGCCGGCACTACTACGCGGTGGTGACCGGCACGGGCGAGCTGCTGGCGGAGTGCATCGGCAAGTTCCACCACGACGCGAAACGCGACGCCGAGGCCTACCCGGCGGTCGGCGACTGGGTCGCCGTCTCGCCCAGCCCCGGGGCGGAGGGCCGCGCCCAGCTCCACGCCTTGCTGCCGCGCCGCAGCCGCTTCTCGCGCCAGTCGGCCGGCGGCGAGCAGTCGCAACAGATCATCGCGGCCAACATCGACGTCGTCTTCCTCGTCAGCGGCCTCGACCGGAACTACAACCCGAAGCGCATCCAGCGTTTCCTCGTGGCCGCGCGCGACTCCGGCGCGCAGCCCGTCATCGTGCAGCAGGCGGAGGTGCCGCAGGCCTTCTCCGCCGGCATCATCAACGTGATGGTCACCAGCGCCGCGACGGGCGTCGATACCAGCGCCTGGGACTATGTGAAGTACGCCACCTTCATGGGCATGACCTATGTGCGCAACGCCATCCTGGTGAACACGCGCGCGCTGATGGCCCTCGACGCCCCGACGCGGGAGGCGCTGCAGGCCGCGGCCGTGAAGGCTGGCGAACGCAGCCCCGGGCTGGGGCAGGAGTCGGAGCGCACGATGTCGGCGCGCCTCGTCCAGCAGGGCATGATCCTGCCGGAGGTCGACCCCAAGCTGCTGGCCGACCTGCGCGCCATCGGCGCCCGCATGGCGGAGGAATGGGCGCAGAAGGCCGGGCCCGAGGGGCAGCAGATGCTGGCCCGGTATCGCGCGCTGATCGGGTAGCGCCGCTCGCGAGGGCATGGCAGGCTGCGGCCGGGATGAATGCCTGCCGTCACGGCTGACCACCAGGCGCCGCGCAGGGATCGCGCGGCGCGGGAGGACACAGCATGCGCCGCCTGCTTCTCGCCACCCTCGCCCTGCTCGGCCTCGGCATCCTTGCGGTCCCCGGGCCCGCTGCCGCCCAGACCCGCTGGGTCATGGCCACGCCCTATCCGGAGGGCGCTTTCCACACCCAGAACCTCCGCTGGTTCCTGGCCGAGATCGAGCGCCTCGCCCCCGGCAAGCTGGTGGTGCAACTGCACACCAACGCCACGCTGATGCCGCTGAACCAGATCAAGCGCGCCGTGCAGACCGGCCAGGTACAGATGGGGGAGGTGCTGCTCGGCGCCTTCGGCAACGAGGACCCGATCTACGAGATCGACTTCATCCCCTTCCTCGCCACCACCTACCCGCAGCAGGTCGCGCTGCACGAGGTGACGGGCCCGGCGGTGCGCGCCCGGCTGGAGCGCCAGGGCATCACCGCGCTCTACATGGTCCCCTGGCCGAGCCAGCTTCTCTACACCCGGACCGAGTTGCGAACGGTCGAGGACCTCCGGGGCACGCGCTTCCGTGCTCAGACCCCCACCATCTCCCGCATGGCGGAACTGCTCGGCGCGATGCCGACGACGGTGCAGGCCGCCGAGGTGCCGCAGGCCTTCGCCACCGGCATCGTCAACGTCCTGCTGACCAGCGCGCAGACCGGCGTCGACACCGCGGCCTGGGACTTCTCGCGCTACGTCACCGATATCGGCTTCACCCTGACGCGCAACGTCATCATGGTGAACACCCGCGCCTTCATGGCGCTGGACGAGCCGACCCGCGCCGCGATCCGCGACGCCGCCGCACGCGCGGAGGTTCGCGGCCGCGAGGCCGCGGCGGCGAGCGAGCCGGTGATGCTGGAACGGCTCCGCGCCCAGGGCATGATCATCACCCCGCCGAGCCCCGTGCTGATGGAAGGGCTGCGCGCGGTCGGCGCCATCCAGGAGCGCGAATGGCTGGCCAAGGCCGGCCCGGACGGCGCGGCGCTGCTGGAACGCTACCGCGCGACGATGCCGCGCTGATGCCGGCGGCCCGGTCCCCTGGCCGGGCCGAGGCGCCGAATGGCGCGCGCCGCGCGTGCGACGAAGCCAAGCGCGCGGTTGCGCGCGCCCGGCGTCTGAGCGGCCCTGAGCGTGTCAACGATCAGGGCCGTTGGCATCACTCATCCCCGCTGGCGCGTGATCCGCAGCGGCGCGAGGTCGTAGCCGGCCTCGCGCGCGATGGCCTTGGCGCGTTCCAGATCCGCGGGCGCCATCTGCGGCGTGCGCGACAGGATCCACAGCCAGCGGCGCGGCGGCTCCCCCACCACCGCCCAGCGATAGTCGGGATCGAGGCCGAGCACCCAGTAGTTGCCGTAGAAGGGCCAGAAGAAGCTGACGCGCAGCTTCGCGTTGTTGCTGCCCTCCACGGCGTAGGCGACGGCGGTGGCGCTGCGCGGCGCATCGCCGGCCAGCGCGTTCAGGCAGCGGTTCGTCACGCCGACCTGCCCGTCGGGCCGCGCCGTGTAGGTGGCGGTGACATCCTCGCAGACCACGCTCGCGCTATCCTGCGCGAACATCGGCAGCCGCGCCGCTTCGTACCAGGTGCCGAGGTAGCGCTGCAGGTCCACGGACGCGACGGTGCGCGGCGGCGGCCCCTCCGCGGCGCTGCACCCGGCGAGCAGCAGCAGCGCCAAAGCAAGGCCGCGCATCATGCGTCTCCTGGCAGGGTGCCGGCCGGCAACGCGGCGGCGTGGTCGAAGATCGCGCCCGCCGTGGTGATCCAGGCCCCCGCATCGCGTCGCGCGGCGACGGCCGAGAGCGCCCCGCGCAGCGCCCGCAGGCGGTAGGGCTGGCCGATGATGTAGGGGTGGAGCGCGATGCCCATCACCTGCGGGATACCGTCCCGTGCCACCTGCTCCAGCCGTTCTTCCAGGTCCGCGACGATCATCGCCGCGAACTGCTCCGCCCCGTCCTTGCGCCCGACGATGGAGGGGATGTCGTTCACCTCCTGCCGATCAGGCAGGTAGAGGATCCGCCCCGCCCGCGTCGTCTTCCAGACGGGCTGGTCGTCCATGCACCAGTTCATCGAATAGGCGTAGCCGGCCTCCGCCAGCAGGTCGGGGGTGACGCGGCTCTCGGCGATCCAGGGGGAGAGCCAGCCGCGCGGGGCCTTGCCTTCGTGCTGCAGGATGGCCGCGGTGCTCTCGGCGATCAGCGCGCGTTCCTCGGCCTCGGGCAGTATGGACTGGCGCTCGGAATTGGTGCGGCCATGCCCGGCGATCTCGTCGCCGCGCGCCCGGTGCGCCGCGACCAGCGCCGGCGCGTAGTGGTACATCGCGCTGTTCAGCAGCACCGTCGCCGGCAGTCGCAGCCCGTCCAGCATCTCCAGCAGCCGCCAACCCCCCACCCGGTTGCCATAGTCCCGCCAGGCGAAGTTCATCACGTCCGGCT
>JAIYAI010000130.1 GCA_027489135.1 Acetobacteraceae bacterium | reverse complement strand
CGCTCGCCCTCCCAGACCATCTTCGGCGCACCGCCGCCGCAGCCGGAGGGGCGGCGGTGACCCGGCATCACGGACAGGAGAACCGCCGGTGATCGCCCGTCGCGCGCTGGTCCTCGGCGCCACCGTTCTCGCCGGCTGCAGCGTGCTGCCCGACCGCCCCTACCAGGAGAGCCGGCGCTACCTGCTCGCTCCCGCCCGTCCCGCCGCGGACACGCCACGGCGCGGCGCGCCGGTGCTGCTCGTGCGGGTGATGCGCGCGGCCCCGGGCCTCGACCAGCGCGGCCTGCGCCGCGTGGAGCCCGATGGGCGCGTCACCCTGGCCTTCTGGGACGAATGGGCCTCGCCCCCGGCGGAAGGTGCGGAGGAGGCGCTGCGCCGCTGGATGCTGGCAAGCGGCCTCTTCTCCGCCGTCACCGCCCCGGGCTCCCGCCTGGCGGCGGATGTGATCATGGAAGCCGAGCTGGTCCGGCTGGCGGCCCTGCCCGCCCGGGGCGAGGCGCAGGCCGCGCTCTCGGTCCTCGTCCTGTCCAGCCCGTCCCGCGACGTGGCGGCGGAGGCACGTCCGCTGGGGCAGATCCTCGCCGAGGGCACCGCGCCGCTGACGGGCGGCGCGGACCCGGCGCCCGCCGCGATGGCGGCGGCGATGTCGCAGGCGCTCGGCGCGGCGCTGGCCGATCTCGAGCGCAAGCTCGCGCCGCTGCTGCAGCCGGCCACGGGACGGCGCTGATCCTCGGGCCGCGCGGTCGCCGGCGCGGCTCCGGTTGATCCCTCAGCCGCGTGGCGGTCCGCTGGGCGCCGCCTGCGGGTCGTGCCGCGGCGGCGGCGGCAGGCTCAGCTTCACCGCCTGGAAGGGCCGCATGAGGGTGGAGCCGCCGGTGCGGACCTCGACGGCGCGCTTGACCACGACGCCGGAACTGCCGTCGACCCAGTAGGTCAGCTTGAAGGCCTGGGCGGCGTTCGCACCCGTGCCCTGGACGCTGCGCTCGAAGACCACGGCGTTGAAGGCGCCGGCCGGCACCTCGACCTTCTCCCAGCCGACCATCCGCCAGCGCGTGTCGTAGCGATACTGGATGCCGCTGCCGGGGGAGCTGAGATCGGCGGCATAGGCGACATTGGCGCCGGAGGCTGTGGGAAACAGCGGCGCCATCGGCGCGCGGTGGCCGCGGCCCTCCGAGGCGCTTTCCTCGACCATGCCCCAGATCAGCCGCACCGGCTGGCCCGCCGCCGTGGCGGCACGGCAGATCGCAGGATCGGCCGGATCGGGGCCAGCGAAGCGCAGCTGCCGGCCGTCGTCATAGACGACCGCCGTGCCCTCCGCCGGGCAGGCAAAGTCCCAGGGCTTCTCGCCCCGCGTCTGCGGCGTCTTGCAGCCCGCCAGGAGGACAACCGCCAGGGCGATGGGCGCCAGCGCGGGCAAACGGGCGTTCATGGCTTCCCTCCGGGTCGGCAGCGCCAGCATGCCCCAGGCCGCGCCGCGCGCCTACAGCGCCGGTCTGCGCCGCGCTCGCCCAGGGCCGATGCCAGGTGCCGACGCCCGGTCCCGGTGCGACACGGTTGCAGCTGACCGCATACGCCGAATAGGGTTTGCGCCGGGACGCTGCCGCGTGCTCCGCTTCGCGCCACGCGAGGCTCGCGACCTCGGATGGCGGAGGGACCTGCGGCGCCCCGAGCCGCCGGGGTCCCCGCGTGGCCCGCCATGCCGCCAGACCCCGAAGGGATCGGAATGCCGCCTGAGCCTGCGTCCGCCTCCGCTGCGAGACGGCGCGCCCCGTGACCGAGGCGCCGGAGATCCGCGCGGATCGCGTGGCGGCGACGCTCGGGCAGATGCCCCTCGCCATCATCGTGACGCTGCTGAACGCGGCGCTGATGGTCGCGGTCATGCCGGATGCCGCTGATCGCGGACAGCATCTGGCGTGGTTCGCGACGATACTGGTGATCAGCGCCGTGCGGTTCGGCATGTGGTACGTGCACCGGCGCGATCCGCGGGCACGGGCGCATGCGCCGCTCTGGGGCGCCGCAAGCATCGCCGCGGCGATGCTCGGGGGCCTCACCTGGGGCGCCGGCGCGCTGCTGCTCTGGCCGGGCGACCAGGCGGGGCAGTTCCTCTGGGCCTTCCTGATCTGCGGCATGTGTGCGGGCGCCGCCGCGCTGCATTCCGCGCATCCGCCGACCGCGCTCGCCTTCATCATGCCGGCCGGGCTGCCGATCGCGGTGGGCTTCGCCGCCAGCGGGACGGCGCAGGGCCTGGCGGCCGCGGCGATGTCCGTCATCTTCGTCGTCGCGCTGACCGTCAGCGCCGCCCGCACCGCCCGGCTCTTCGGCGCCTATTCCAGCGCCCGGCACGCCCTTGCGGCCAAGGCGGCGGAACTCGACGCCGCCAATGCCAGCCTGCGCGAGGAGATCGCGCTGCACGAGGCGACCGAGACCAGCCTGCGCCACGCCCAGAAGATGGAGGCGGTCGGGCGCCTCACCGGCGGCATCGCGCATGACTTCAACAACCTGCTCACGGCCGTGCTTGGCAGCATCGCGCTGCTCGAGAAGCGTCTGCAGGGGCTCGATCCACGGACGGCGCGCCTGCTGGCGAATGCGCGCCAGGGGGCGGAGCGCGGCGCCGCGCTGACGCAGCGGCTGCTCGCCTTCGGCCGCCAGCAGGCGCTGACGGCCGTGGTGGTCGATGTCGCCGGGCTGGTAGGCGGCATGTCGGAGCTGCTGCGCGGGTCGCTCGGCGGCGCGGTGCGGGTGGAGACGCGCTTCGTCGCGGACCTGCCGCCGGTGCTCGCGGACGCCAACCAGCTCGAACTCGCCCTGCTGAACCTGGCGCTGAACGCACGCGATGCCATGCCGGGCGGTGGAACCATCACGATCAGCGCCGAGGAACGTGGCGTCGGCCCGGGGGAGGAACCCGGCCTTGCCCCCGGCGGCTATGTCGTGCTGTCGCTGGCCGACACCGGCGTCGGCATGGACGAGGCGACGCTGGCGCGCGCCATGGAACCCTTCTTCACCACCAAGGAGATCGGCAAGGGCACCGGGCTCGGCCTCTCCATGGTGCACGGCATGGCGGCGCAGTCGGGCGGGCGGCTCAGCTTGGCCAGCACGCCCGGTGACGGCACCACCGCATCGCTCTGGCTGCCGCGCGCCCCGGCCGGCGCCGCATCCCAGCCCGCCGCGCCGGCGACGGCGGCGCCGCAGGGCGGTGAGGGCGTGGTGCTGCTGGTGGATGACGATCCCCTCGTGCTCGGCAGCACCGCGGCGATGCTCGAGGAACTCGGCTACCACGTCCGCGCCGCGGGATCGGGCGAGCAGGCGCTGGCGATCCTGGCGGCCGATCCCGCGATCATGCTGCTGATCGCCGACTACGACATGCCTGGGATGGATGGCGGCGCGCTGGCGGGGCAGGCGCGCCGCCTGCGGCCGGGCCTGCCGGTCCTGATCGCCACCGGCCACGGCGCGCTGAGGGGCAGCGACGCCGAGGGGCTGCCGCGGCTGGCCAAGCCCTTCGCCGCGCCGGCCCTGGCCGCGGCGTTGGCGGCACTGGGCGTCCCGGCGCAGGTGGATCAGGCGGCCACCCT
Organism: Acetobacteraceae bacterium; assembly: GCA_027489135.1. Lineage (GTDB taxonomy): Bacteria > Pseudomonadota > Alphaproteobacteria > Acetobacterales > Acetobacteraceae > JAIEOP01. The sequence goes on along the minus strand of JAIYAI010000130.1, from coordinate 3,036 downwards.
GTAGCCTTCCTCGACGACCAGGGCGGCGACCTCCTCACGCGCCAGGCGGGTCTCCGCCCGCACGGTGCCGGCGGCGAGATCCACCACCACCGCGGCGGCCGGATCCTTCGCCTGGATCGCCTGCGTCACTGCGCGCACGCAGTGCTGGCAGGTCATCCCCTCCACCTTCAGGGCAACGGTCATCGGTCTGGCGTCCTTCCAACTCGTCGAGAATGGGGCAGTCCGGCCGCCCATCGCCATGGCAGTGCCGGGCGAGGTGGCGGAGCGAGGCGGCGATGGCGTCGAGCGCGCGGGCCTTGGCCTCCAGCGCCTCGACATGCTGCAGGGCGATGGCGCGCACCTCCGCGCTCGTCCGGGCGTCGTCGCGCCAGAGCGCGAGGAGCCTGCGCACCTCCTCCAGCGGGAAGGCGAGGTCGCGGGCGTGGCGGATGAAGCGGAGGACGGCGACGTCGGGCGCGTCGTAGCGGCGGTAGCCGTTCATGGCGCGCCGGGGTTGCAGCAGGCCGATCGCCTCGTAGTGGCGGATCATCTTCTCCGAGATGCCGGAGAGCCGGGATGCCTCGCCGATGTTCATCGCTGCGGTCCGATCGTCCGAGGCCGCTGGCCGAGGGCGGGATTCGCCCCGCCCGGGATGCCGGGCCGCCAGCGCGCCAACAGCAGCGCATTCGCCAGTACCGAGACGGAGGACATCGCCATCGCCGCCCCAGCCAGCATCGGCGAGAGATAGCCGAAGGCCGCCAGCGGCACGCCGAGGATGTTGTAGCCGAAGGCCCAGAAGAGGTTCTGCCGGATCTTGGCGTAGGTCGCACGCGCGATGCCGATCGCCGCCGGCACCAGGGCGGGGTCGCCGCGCAGCAGCGTGATCCCGGCCGCCTGCATCGCCACATCGGTGCCCGTGCCCATGGCGATGCCGAGATCGGCCGCGGCCAGCGCCGGCGCATCGTTCACCCCGTCGCCGACCATGGCGACCTTCGCACCGCCCGCCTGCCAGGCGGCGATGCGCTCGGCCTTGCCCGCCGGCAGCACCTCGGCGGCGACGTCGTCGAGGCCGAGGCGCGCGGCGACCGCGCCGGCCGCCGCCGCGCTGTCGCCGCTGATCATGGCGGCGCGGATGCCCATGCCCCGCAACCCGGCGATGGCGATGGCGGCGCCGGGCTTCGCCGCATCCTCGAAGGCGAGCAGCGCGAGCACGCGGGGCACCGGCGCGGTCTCGATGAGCCAGGCCGGGGTGCGGCCCTGCGTGGCCTCGGCCGCTGCCGCCTGGCTGAGCGGGCCGGGTTCGATGCCGCTTTCGGCCAGGGCGCGCGGGCTGCCGAGCAGCAGGGCCCGCCCCGCGACGCTGCCGCTGACGCCGCGGCCCGGCAGCGCGCGGAAATCCTCGACCGGCTGCGGCACGCTGCCGAACCGCTCCTGCACGGCCCGGGCCAGCGGGTGCTCGCTGCCCCGCTGCAGCGCGGCGGCAAGGGCCAGCGCTTCGGCCTCCGTCGCGCCGGCGCCGGCATGCAGCGCGGCGAGGCGCGGCCTCCCCTCGGTCAGCGTGCCGGTCTTGTCGAAGGCGACCAGCGTCACGTCATGCGCGCGCTCGATCGCCTCCGCGTCACGCAGCAGGATGCCGGCCCGCGCCGCCGCGCCCGTGCCCGCCATGATGGCGGCCGGCGTGGCGAGACCCAGCGAACAGGGGCAGGCGATGACCAGCACGGCGACGGCGCGCAGCAGCGCGGCCTCCGCATCCGCGCCGGCCAGCAGCCAGCCCAGCAGCGTCAGCGCCGCGATGCCGATGACCACCGGCACGAAGACCGCGGCGACGCGGTCCACCAGCTTCTGCACGGGCGCGCGGCTGGCCTGCGCCGCGGCGACCAGGGCGGCGACGCGGGCCAGCACCGTCTCCGCCCCCACCGCCCCGACCGCGATCACGAGGCGCCCGTCGAGGGCAATGCTGCCGGTGGAGACGGCCGCGCCCGGCTCCTTCTCGACGGCGCGGCTCTCGCCGGTCAGCTGGCTCTCGTCCACGCCGGCGCGGCCTTCCAGGACGGTGCCAACGGCCGGGATGCGCTCGCCCGGGCGCACCACGACGCGGTCGCCGATACGCAGGGATGCGGTGCCGACCTCCGCCTCCGTCCCGTCGGCCGCCAGGCGCCGCGCCGTGCGGGGCCGCAGTTCGAGGAGCGCGCGGATGGCGGCGCCGGTGGCGCGCTTTGCCCGCGCCTCCAGCACCCGGCCCGCCAGGATGAAGAGGATGACGACGGCGGACGCCTCGAAATAGAGGTGATGGGCGGCGTGCCCGGCGCCATGCCGAAGCAGCATGAAGACCGAGAGCCCCCAGGCGGCCGAGGTGCCGAGCGCCACCAGCAGGTCCATGTTGCCCGTGCCGGCGCGCAGCGCCGCCCATCCGGCCCGGTAGAAGCGCGCGCCGAGCCAGAACTGCACCGGCGTCGCCAGCGCGAATTGCAGCCAGGGATGCGGCATCCAGTCACGGCCGAGGGCCATGCCGGCCATCCCCGCCAGGAAGGGCGCGGTCAGCAGCGCGGCCAGGGCGAGGTCGCGCATCTGCCGGGCGAGCGCCGCGGCATGCCGGGCGTCCCCCGCATCCGCTTCGTCCCCGGCAGCCTCCTCGGCAACCCCGTAGCCCGCCGCGGTCACGGCGCGGACCAGGTCGTCCCGTGCGACGCCTGCCAGCGCCCGGACGGAGGCGGTCTCGGTCGCCAGGTTGACGCTGGCCTCCAGCACCCCCGGCACCCGGCGCAGCACCCGCTCCACCCGGCCGACACAGGACGCGCAGGTCATCCCCGTGACGGCGAGGTCGAGCCGCTGCTCCGGCACCGCATAGCCGGCCCGGGCCACGGCCTCGGCCAGCGCGGGCATCGGGGCGCTGCCGGCGACCTCGGCCCGTTCCGTCGCCAGGTTCACCGTGACGCTGGCCACCCCGGGCACCTTCGCCAGCGCGCGCTCCACCCGTCCGGCGCAGGAGGCGCAGGTCATGCCCTCGATGGGCAGGGTCAGGGTCGAGAGATTGGGGGTTGCGTCGGGCATGATGCG
>JAIYAI010000468.1 GCA_027489135.1 Acetobacteraceae bacterium | reverse complement strand
GAGACCCTGCGGCGGCTCGACCTGCCGGTGACGACCATCGTGCTGAACAACGGCATCCTCGGCTACCAGAAGCACGCCGAGGAGGTGAAGTTCGGCGAGCACACCATCGCGGTGAACTTCGCCGCCGTCGACCATGCTGCGATCGCGCGGGCCTGCGGCGTGGTCGGTGTCCGCGTCGAGGGCAGCGCGGCGATCGGCCCGGCGCTGCGGGAGGCGCTGGCCTCGTCCGGCCCCGTGCTCCTCGACATCGTCACCGACCCGGACGCCAAGCCCCCGATCTCGGCCTTCACCGGCTACTATCCGGAGCCCTTCTGATGCTCGCTCTCCGCAAGACCAGCACCGGCTTCGGCCTTGAATTCCAGGACGTGCCCGACGCGCAGCCGCCCGGCCCGGGCGAGGTGGTGCTGAAGGTGGACGCCGTCGGCATCTGCGGCTCCGATGTCCACGCCTATGAATGGACCGGCGGGTACGAGTTCATGACGGACAGGATGCCCGTCACCATGGGGCACGAGTTCAGCGCCACGGTCTGGCGCTGCGGCACCGGCACCGGCTTCAAGGGCGGCGAGCGGGTCTGCGTCATCCCCATGGTCGCCTGCGGTGCCTGCCGCAACTGCCGCGCCAATGACAGCCGCAACTGCCTCAACCGCCAGGGCATCGGCCTGACCCGCGATGGCGGCTTCGCCGGCCAGGTGCGCGTGCCCGCCGCCTGCTGCGTCGCGCTGCCCGATGCGGTGGATGCCGAGCTCGGCGCGCTGGTGGAGCCGCTTGGCGTCGGCGCCGAGGCTGTGCTGACCGGGGAGGTGAAGCTCGGCGACACGGTGCTGGTGATGGGCCCCGGCACGATCGGCCAGGCCATCGCCCTCTTCGCCCGCCGCGCCGGCGCCGCCCGCGTGCTGATCTCCGGCCGCGCCGATGCGCCGCGCTTCGAGGTCTGCCGCAACCTCGGCTTCACCGATCTCCTCGACGTCGCCGAGGCGCCGCTGCAGGACCTCGTGATGGCCGCCACCGGCGGCCGTCCCGTCGACGTGGTGCTGGAGGCGACGGGCGTGCCCGCCACCCTCAACGACGGCATCGGCGTGCTGAAGAAGGGCGGGACCTGCGTCGTCGTCGGCATCCATGCCGGCGCGGTGACCCTGCCGCTGACCGATTTCGTCCGCAACCGCCACCAGCTGCGCGCCAGCCATGGCTGCGAGCGCCGCACCTGGGACCGCGTCATCGCCCATCTGGCCTCGGACCCCGAAGGCTTCCGGCCGATGATCACCCATCGCATGCCGCTGGAACGGGGGATCGAAGGCTTCGAACTCTCCCGCCAGCGCGCCGCCAGCAAGGTGATCCTGACGCCATGAACCCCAATGCTGACCGCGTCGCGCTGGTCACCGGCGCCGCCCGCGGCATCGGCGCCGCCTGCGCCGCCATGCTGGCGTCCAAGGGCCATCCGGTGGTGCTCGCCGATGTCATCCCGGAGGTCGAGGCGACCGCCGCCGCGCTGCCGAACGCGCGGGCCATCCATCTCGACGTCGCCGATCCCGCGGCCGTCGCCGCGCTGCCCCAGGCGCTGGGCGACTGGTGGGAGAAGCTGGGCATCGTCGTGAACAATGCCGGCATCTCGCCCAAGGTGAACGGCCGCCCCATCCCGATCCGCGACATGCCGCTCGAGGAATGGGCGCGCGTGCTGGCGGTGAACCTCACGGGTGCCTTCCTCGTCTCCCAGGCCTGCATCCCGCCGATGCGCGCCCGCCGCTGGGGCCGCGTCATCATGATGACCAGCCAGGCGGCGCGGGCGAAGAGCCAGATCGCCGGCAGCCACTACGCCGCCAGCAAGACCGGGCTGATGGGCTTCGCGCGCAGCCTCGCGGTCGAACTCGGGCCGGACGGGATTACCGTGAACTCCGTCGCGCCCGGGCGCATCGACACGCCGATGGCGCAGGGCGCCGCGGCCGGGGTGAACGACGCCTTCATCGCCCAGGTGCCGCTGCGCCGCGTCGGCACGCCGGAAGATGTGGCGGAAGTGGTGGCCTTCCTGGCATCCGACGCGGCGGGCTATCTCTCCGGCGCGACGCTCGATGTGGGCGGTGGCAGCTTCATGCCATAGCCCCCGGAGGAGGAGGGAGATGAACTCCCTCCTCCCCCGGACCCCCACCTCCCTCCTTTTTCTGCTCCTTCACGTGCCGCGGGCAACGGAGTGCCACACCCGATGAACCAGCTTGACCTCAAGGGCCGCGTTGCTGTCGTCACCGGCGGCGCCCGCGGCATCGGCCTCGCCATCGCCGAACGCGCCGCTGCCTCCGGCGCGAAGCCAGCGATCTGGGACATCGACCTCGCCGAGGCCGAGACGCAAGCGAAGCGCCTGGGTGGCTTCGCGGCGAAGGTGGACGTGACGGACTACGACAGCATCACCGCCGCCCTCGCCGCGACCGAGGCCGCACTCGGCCCGGTCGACATCCTGGTGGCGAACGCCGGGATCACCGGGCCCAATACCCTGACGGAAAACTACCCGATCGATGCCTGGCGCCAGGTGATCGACATCGACCTCACCGGCGTCTTTCTCTGCTGCCGCGCCGTGGTGCCGGGAATGCGCGCGCGAAACGCCGGCCGCATCGTCAACATCGCCTCCATCGCAGGCAAGGAAGGCAACCCCAACGCCGTCGCCTATTCCGCGGCGAAGGCGGGCGTGATCGGGCTGACCAAGTCGCTCGGCAAGGAACTGGCGACCACGAATGTACGGGTGAACTGCGTCACACCCGCCGCCGCGAAGACGGACATCTTCAAGCAGATGACGCAGGCCCAGATCGACTACATGCTGTCGAAGATCCCGGCCAACCGCTTCGCCGAACTCGACGAGATCGCCGCCCTGGTCTGCTGGCTGGCGAGCCCCGATTGCAGCTTCTCGACGGGCGGCGTCTTCGATGTCTCGGGCGGCCGCGCGACGTACTAGGAGCCGACCTACCGCCGCCGGCGCGTCGGTTCGGCCCGCGCCGGTGCCGCGGCGGCCGCGCCGCTGCCGCGATAGCACGGGTTGCGCTGCGCGAAGGCGCGTAGATCGGCGGGCAGCGGCGCGATCTGGTCGGCTGCTGCCAGCCTTGCGCGCCCCTCGGCCGACCAGCTTGCCGGCCGGATGGAGGGATCGCCGAAGCTGCCCGCGATCCGCACCGGAACATCCAAGGCGAAGAAGTTCGTCGTGTCGCGCTGGCTGCCGATGACCAGGTCCATGCGCTCGCGGAAAAGATCGAAACTCGCCAGCCCGGTGATCGTCCCGGTCGCTGCCCGGATGCGGATCGGCGCAGCCTCGCCCATGCCGGCGCGCATATCCACCAGGCCCAGCAGGCAGGTCATGGGCGTGTTGCCCTTCGGCGTGCGGAACAGCAGCCGCACATCGGTCGAGGCCATCTCGACCACCTCGCGCGCAATGCTGCCCTGCCGCAGGCCGAGCACGGCGGAGACCCGCGCGCCCTTCGCCGCCGTGTTCAGCGTCCTGCCCTGACCGCTCACCGCCAGGCGCCCGTTCACCCGCCCCGAAAGCGGCAGCGCCCGGATGCCGAGCGCCCGGCGCATCGCATCCAGATCGGAATCGCCCAGCGCCACGGCAGCGTCGATCCGCGCGCCGCCGCCCTGCTCGGCCTTGGCATGCAGCGTCGCCGTCACGTTCGCGCCACCGAAGGCCAGCGCGAGTTCATCGACATCCACCGTGCCGGCGCCGAGGCGCCCCTTCACCCGTACCCCCGTTGCGCGGAGCTTCGCATAGGCCAGCGCGCCCACGGCGACCTCGGCCTCCACCAGCGGGTCCTGCTTCGGGTCGAGGTCGAGCGTCACATCGGCCTGCGGGTCCCGTGCCCCCTGGCGATGCTGCGAGTCGCCAAGGATCCGGTTGAGATCGAGCCGCTCGACCGACAGCTTCGCCACCACCGCGTCCGGCTTGCCGGAGGATCCTTCGGTCAATTGCAGCAGCGGCGCGGTCAGTGTGCTGCCGGAGAGCGTGCCCGCCGCATCGGTCAGCCGCCAGACATCGCCTTGACGCGTCGCGACCCCCGCCAGGTCCAGCGACAGGTCGAGCGAGAGGTCGGCGCCGGCGATCCGCAGCAGCGCCGCCGGCGTCGGCGCTGCCAACGTCAGTTGCCCCGCGGCGCCATCGGCATTCAGGGGGTCCGTCATCGTGCCGGTGAAGGCCAGCCGGGTGTCGCCGGTGGTCGCGGCCAGCTCGACCGGGAAGGGCACCGCGGCGTCACGCAGCACCGCGGTGGCGCCCAGCGTCGCGGCGATGTCGAGCGGCGCCTCGTTGTAGCTGCCGGTGACCTGGAGGGAGACGGGCTTGTCGACCGCGTCCGTGGCGATCCGCGCCTTGTCCATGCGCATCCGCAGGGCATGCCCGCTGCTGGTGCGGAAGACCACCTCGGCGTCGGTGATCGCGGCATCCAGCAGCAGCGGAAACCCGCTGCGGTTCTCCGGCGCGGTGCTCGGCGGGTGCGGCGGGCCGAAGCGCCAGTTCGGCGCGTCCTTGCCGGGCCCGGTGCCACGTTCGAGCAGCAGCGCGAAGCCGTCGATCTCTACGCCCCGCAGGGTCGGCGGCGCGCCGCGCAGCAGGCTCGGCAGATGGACCTCCGCGGTCAGGCGCCCGATCCTCGCCATGGCCGGGTCGGAGCCGCCCTCCGCATTCGCCAGCGCCGCGTCGCGCAGCGTCACCCGGGCCCAGGCACCGTTGGGCTCAAGCCGCAGGCTGCCGATCGTGACCGCGCGGCCCAGCGAGGCGGTGGCGCGGGACGCCGCGAAGCCGGCCAGTTCGAGCCGCCCCGCCGCAAGATAGAGACCGCCCGCCGCCGCGATCAGCAGCGCGACCAGTGCTGCCGCGCCGAGGCCGATCCAGCGCAGCATCAGGCCGCGATCAGGCCCTTCTCGCGCAGGATGCCGAGCGCCCGGCGCAGCGCATCCGCCATGTTCTCGGGCGGCATGGCGCCGGAGAACAGCACATGCCCGGCCAGCGCGAAGGTCGGTACGCCGGAGAGGCCCATCTGCCGGAAGCCGGCATCCTCGCCGACCACCTGCGCTTCCCCGGCATCGCTGGCGAGGTGGTTGGCGACGGCGGTCGCATCCATGCCCGCCGCGCCGGCGATCTCCGCCAGCACGGCGCGGTCGCCGACATCGCGGCCTTCCTGGAAATAGCCGCGGAACAGCCCCTCCACGACGTCGTTCTGCAGGGCAGGGCCGCCCTCCTCGCCGGCGAGCTGGATCAGCCGGTGCGCATCCACCGTGTTCGGCGTGCGCAGCATCAGGTCATGCCGGAAGGTCAGGCCGGATTTCGCGCCATTCGCCGCGAGCTGGGCGTCGAGCTGGCGCGACTTCTCGATGCTGCCGAACTTGGCGGCGCGATAGGCGGCGCGCTCCACGCCTTCCTTCGGCATGTCGGGGTTGAGCTGGAAGGGCCTCCAATGCACTTCGAAGCGCTCGCCATCCTCGCGGCCGAGGATGTCCATCGCCGCTTCCATGTTGCGCTTGCCGACCCAGCACCAGGGGCAGATGGCGTCGGAGACGATGTCGATCCGGGCGGCCGGGCGCAGCGGCGCGAGATCCGGCAGGACGGCGCCGGCGGTCGGGGTGGCGGGAACCTCGCAGCCATCCGGGCCGCAGACGGCGCCGGCGGCGTCCGGGGTGACGCGGTCATCCATGGGAAAGCTCCCTTAGCTTCTTGGGCTAAGGTCGTCCCGCTTGCGTCCCGGTGCAAGCCCGGGCCTTGCGGGAGCGGGGTGGCCTCGCGATAGCCACGGGGCGGGAGGAGCTTGCCATGCGCACCCAGGTCGGAATCATCGGTGCCGGGCCGGCGGGGCTGCTGCTCGCGCACCTGCTGCACCTGCGCGGCATCGAGAGCGTCGTGCTCGAGGTGCGCTCCCGCGCCTATATCGAGGAGCGCATCCGTGCGGGCCTGCTGGAGCAGGGCACGGTCGACATCCTCGACGGCGCCGGGGCGGCGGCGCGACTGCATCGCGAGGGCATGATCCACGAAGGCCTGGCGCTGCGATTCGACGGCGAGAGCCATCGCATCCCGCTGACGGATCTCACCGGCAGGCGCGTGACCATCTATGGCCAGCAGGAGGTGGTGAAGGACCTTGTCGCGCTCCGCCTCGGCTATGGCGCGCCGCTGGTCTTCGAGGCGGCGGACGTCGCGGTGCACGACATCGACAGCGAGCGCCCGTCCATCACCTGGACCGAGGACGGAGCGCCGCGGCGGTTGGAATGCGACATCATCGCCGGCTGCGACGGCTTCCACGGCATCTGCCGCGGCAACATCCCGCCCGACGTGCTGCGCATCTACGAACGCGTCTATCCCTTCGCCTGGCTCGGCATCCTGGCCGAGGCGCCGAACGTCCACCACGAACTGATCTATGCCCGGCACGACCGCGGCTTCGCCCTGGCGACGATGCGCACGCCGACCCTCACGCGGCTCTACCTGCAGTGCCGGCCGGACGAGGATCTCGGCGAATGGCCGGACCACCGGATCTGGGAGGAGTTGCACGCGCGCCTCGCGCGCCGCGACGGCCCGTCGGAGGTGCATGAGGGCCCGATCGTCCAGAAGGGCGTGACCGCGATGCGCAGCTTCGTCGCGGAGCCGATGCGGCAGGGGCGGTTGTTCCTGGCCGGCGATGCCGCGCATATCGTGCCGCCGACCGGGGCGAAGGGCATGAACCTCGCCGTCGCCGATGTCTGGTACCTCACCCAGGCGCTGGAGGCCTTCTACGCCGGGCGCGGGACCGCGGGGCTGGACGGGTATTCGGACCGCTGCCTCCGGCGTATCTGGAAGGCGCAGCGCTTTTCCTGGTGGATGACGTCGATGCTGCACCGCTTCGACGCCGGCGACGCCTTCGAGCACAAGGTGCAGGTCGCGGAACTGGACTACCTCTGCGGCAGTGAGGCAGGGATGCGGACGCTGGCGGAGAACTACGTCGGCTTGCCGCTGGACTGATCCAGCGCCAGCATCGGCCCGGGAGGACCACGCCATGCCGCGCTTCGAGATCACCGAGGACGCGCCCTTCGACGAGGGCCATGATTTCGGCGCGGGCGCCTATCGCCGCATCGCCGGCGTCTTCCACGGCGCGCTCGACCCCGCCGATCCGCGCAACGCCGGCATCGCCGATCTGGATCTCGCGCCGCGCAACGCGCGGGGCCTGGTGGAGTATGCGACGGAGATCGTCATCCTCCGCCCCGCCGATCCGGCGCGCGGCGACGGGCGGCTGCTCTACGACGTGACGAACCGCGGCCGGAAGGTGGTGTTCGGCGCCTTCTTCGAGGCGACGGGCGCGACGGCCGCGGAGCAGAACGCCATGCGCATCGCCGCCGCCGTGGGGCGCGCGACGCCGCTCCGCACCGGCACCACCGTCGTCTGGTCCGGCTGGGATCCGGAGGTGCCGCGCGGCAACGACACCATCCGCATCCACCTGCCCGTGCTCCCCGGCGTGACGGGGATGGTGCGCGACGAATGGACCTTCGGCACGCGCGTGACGCCGGCGGACCGGCCGACCGCGCCGCTGACCTATCCCGTCGCGGACCGGGACCAGGCGCGCGCGACGCTGGTGGTGCGCCGGACCCGGGACGGCGCGGCGCGGGCAATTCCCGCCTCGGGCTGGGCGTATGCGGGCGACAAGGCGATTCGCCTCCTGCCGGAGGGCACGGCCTTCGAGGTCGGCAGCATCTACGACTTCACCTATCCCGCCACGGGCACCCGCCCGCTTGGCGCCGCCTTCGCCGCGACCCGCGACCTGATCGCCGCGCTGCGCCATGGGGAGGGGGAGGGCAACCCGCTGGCGGGGCTCGGCGTCCACCACACCTATGCGGTCGGCGTCTCCCAGGCCGGCCGGTATCTCCGCCATCACCTCGATCTCGGGATGAACGCCGATACGCGCGGGCGGCGGGTCTTCGATGGCGTGCTCAGCCACATCGCGGGCGCGGGGCGCGTCTTCATCAACCAGCGCTTCGCCCAGCCCGACCGCACCGCCTGCTGGCACGAGGACCGCGACTTCCCCGAGGTCTGGTTCCCGATGGCCGCGGCCCCGGCGACCGACCCGCTGAGCGGCCGGACCGACGGCATCCTGCGCGACCCCGCAAGCGACCCGTTGCTGATGGAGGTGAACACCTCCACCGAATACTGGCAGAAGGGCGCCTCGCTGGCGCACACCGACCCGACCGGCAGCACGGACCTGCCGGACCCCGCGACTGCCCGCATCTACCTCTGCGCCGGCACGCGGCATGCGGGGCGCGCGGGCGCGACGACGGCGCGCGGCATCGCGCACAACCTCAACAATCCGCATTCCGCGAGCCCCCTGCTGCGGGCGCTGCTGGCGGCGCTGCAGGATTGGGTGGAGAAGGGGGTGGCGCCGCCGGATTCAGCCGTGCCGCGCATCGCCGAGGGCACGCTGGTGCCGGCCTCCGACGTGCTGGGGCGCTTCCCGCAGGTGCCGGGGGCGCTGCTGCCGCGCTTCGCCAACCCGATCGCCTCGGTCACGGACCCCGTGGCGGGGACGCGCACGCCGGAGGAGGCCTGGCGGCCGCTGGTGCCGGCGGTGGACGCCGACGGCAACGAGACCAGCGGCGTGCGCCTGCCCGACACCGCCGTCCCACGCGGCACCTATACGGGCTGGAACCTCTATGCCGGGCCGGGGCTGGAGGGGGAACTGGCGGACCGCGAGGGCAGCTTCCTGCCCTTCGCCGCGACCGAGGCCGAGCGCGGCGATGACCCGCGGCCGTCGCTGGCGGCGCGCTGGCCGACGCAGGCGGCCTATGCCGCCGCGGTAAAGGCTGCGGCGGAGGCGCTGGTCGCGCGGCGCCTGCTGCTGGCCGAGGACGCCGCGGCCTATGCGGCGGCGGCGGCGAAGACCTAGTCCAGCGTGATGTTCGCTGCCTTCACCACCTCTCCCCAGCGGGCATGTTCCGCCGCCAGGAACCGCGCATAGTCGACGCTGCCGAGCGTCGCCGGTTCGATGCTGAAGGCGCGCAGGCGGTCCCGCACCTCGGCCGTGGCGAAGCCCGCCAGCAGGATCTCCGCCAGGCGCTGGATGATCGGCGCCGGCGTCGCGGCCGGGGCCTGAAGCCCCCACCAGATCATGGCACTGAATGGGCCGAGGCCGCCGGCCTCCGTCACCGTGGGTACGTCGGGTGCGGAGAACCAGCGATCCGCGCTGGTCACGGCCAGCAGCTTCACCTTGCCCTCCCGCGCCTGCGGCACATAGGCGGGCAGGTTGTCGCAGACGATGTCGAGGCGCCCGGCCAGCAGATCGCCCATCATCGGCGCCGTACCGCGATAGGGCACATGCTGCATGGTCACGCCGGCGCGGCGGTTCAGCGATTCCTGGATCAGGTGGCCCGACGTGCCGTTGCCGGGGCTGCCATAGGTCAGCCCGCCGGGCCGTGCCTTCGCCATGGCGAAGACCTCGCGCAGCGTCGTCACCGGCAGGTCGGCACGCGCGGCGATGCAGTTCGGCGTGTGGCAGGTGCGTGCCACGGCCGCGAAGTCGCGCAGGGGATCGAAGGGCAAGTTGGGATAGAGATGCGGCCCGATGGTGATGGCGCTGATGGTCGAGATCAGCAGCGTGTGCCCATCCGGGTCCGCCTTGGCCACGACCTCGGAGCCGATATTGCCGCCGGCGCCGGCGCGGTTCTCCGGCACCACGGGCTGCGGCAGCGACGCAGCCAGCACCGTCGCCGTGGTGCGCCCCACCGCGTCGGTGGACGCCCCGGGCGGGAAGGGGATCACCACCCGGATCGGGCGGCTCGGCCAGGCCTGGGCACGCGCCAGGCCTGGCAGGGCCAGCAGCGGCAGGGCGCCGAGCAGCGCGCGGCGCGGGGCCGTCAAACCTCCACCCCGTAGAGGCGGCGCGCCTCCTCCTTGCTCACCAGGCCATCGGCGACGTCGCGCTTCACCAGCGCCGGGTCGCGCTGCTTCGGGTCGCCCATGCCGCCGCCGCCGGGCAGCTTCAGCAGCAGGCGGCGGCCCTTCGGGATGATCTGGAAGCCCTTGGTGCGCAGCGGCGTGCCGTTGGCGTCGTTGAGGCCGACCCAGCCATTCGCACCCTCGCCACCGCCCTCCCGGCCCTTGGGTGGGTTGGCGACGCGGTCGAAGATGGCGTTCACCGCGAACTCGGCGTCGCCCTTGGCGCCGATCTCCATCACCTGGCCGAAGCCGCCGCGGGTGCGGCCGGCGCCCGCCGAGTCAGGGCGAAGCTGCTTCTGCCAGAAGATCACGGGGGCGACATTCTCCGTCGCCTCCACCGGCATGGTGCGCACGCCCGACGGGAAGGCGATGCCGTCTAGGCCGTCCTTCGCCGGCCGCGCGCCGGTGCCGCCCGAGTTGAAGGTGATGATCTCGAAATCCTCTGTCTCCGCCGCCTGGCCCGAGACCTGGCTGCCACCGCGCAGCGGCGGGTTCCACAGCGCCGAGGACCCCTCCGCATTGACCCGCCCCGGCACGGCCTGGTGCAGGCACCCCATCATCAGGTCGGGGATCAACTGCCCCACCACGTGCCGCACGCTGACCGGATAGGGCCGCGGCGCGTTCAGGATCGAGCCCTCCGGGATGATCATGTGGAAGGGGCTGAGGCTGGCCCAGTTGTTCGGCACCTCCGGCGCCACGACGCACTTGATGCCGAAGCAGGCATAGGCGCGGCAATAGGCGGGGGGGACGTTGATGCCGCGCGTCGAGAGGCCGGAGGTGCCGGCGAAATCCACTTCGATCCGATCGTCGAAGGGCGTCATCGCCGCGTGCAGGGTGACCGGCGCCTCGTAGCCGTCGGACTTGATCTCGGCGCGGTAGGTGCCCTTCGGCAGCTTGCGGATCTCGTCGACCGTGGCGCGCAGCGAGCTTTCGAAGATGAACTCGGCCAGCGGGTCGATGCTGTCCATGGCGAACTCGTCCATCATCTCGACGAGCCGCTTGGCGCCGGCGTCGTTGCAGGCGCAAAGGCTGTAGATGTCGCCCTCGAGTTCGACCGGCGTGCGGGACCCGGCGCGGATGAAGTCGAAGAAGGTCTCGTTCGGCACGCCGCCGGCGTGGAAGCAGCGGACGATCGGGATGTATAGGCCTTCCTCGAAGACCGACCGCCCCTCCGGCCCCATGCCGAGGCCGCCGATGTCGATGATGTGGGCGGTATTGGCGAAGAGGCCGACGATTGTCCCGTTTCGGAATGCGGGCGAGACGACCGTAAGGTCATGCAGGTGGCCGGTCGCCAGCCATGGGTCGTTGGTGATGTAGTGCTCGCCCGGCTTCATGGTCTCGGCCGGGAACTTGGCCAGGAAGTGCCCGACGCTTTCGGCCATGGAGTTCACATGGCCCGGCGTGCCGGTGACGGCCTGGGCGAGCATGCGGCCCTGCAGGTCGAAGATTCCGGCGGAGAGGTCACCGGCCTCGCGCACCGTGGTGCTGAAGGCGGTGCGGATCATGGTCTGGGCCTGTTCCTCGACCACCGCGATCAGG
>JAIYAI010000348.1 GCA_027489135.1 Acetobacteraceae bacterium | reverse complement strand
GCCCTTGGCGGTGGAGGTGATGGTGCTGGCCGCCGGCATCAGGCGGGGCGAACCGTTGGTGGCGACCTCGAAGATCGCCTGGGTGGCCGAGGCGCCATCGATGCGCCAGCAGGCGATGTGTTGCTCATCGGGCTGGCCGGTGTCGCGGTCGATGGAGACCATCTCGACCTGCACGGTCTGGCCGGCGATGCGCTGGCTGAGGTTCAGCCCGACCATGGCCCGGAACGGGACGGTGCACGACGCCACCGCGAAGCTGAATGAGATCGCGGACCAGCACTTCAAGCGACAAGCGGAATGAACTGACGAACAGCGCTGTCGTCGGTTATCAGCGCGTCTCCGACGCGAAGGCTTCACCGAGCCTCTCGGCAAGCCGCCTGCCGCGAGGTGTTGCTTCGACCAGGACACTGCGCAGGTCTGATGGGTCACGCAAACGTTCGGCGAGGTCCTCCGTCTCGAGACGATCGACAGTTCGCGAAATTGACGCTCTTGGGACACGCAGCATCGCGGCAAGCCCGCGGATTGTGCGTGGGCCTTGTGTCGACACCAGGAGCAATAGCACTGCCAACTGACGCAGCCGGAGATCCGCCTGGCGCGTGTCTCGAACAAGAGCCAGCAACCCGGAGCGGAGGCGATCGAGCCCGACATTCGCCGTTGATGGGGCAGCGTTGTCGTCGGTTGTATCTGCACGCGGCAGCAATGAGCGGCGAGGCATTGCAGCATTCCAATAGGACACCGGAAAATGATGCGCGGTTGGCGCGGGAGTGCCAGATGCTCCATTGTGCATTTTTGCCGAGTTACGCAGGCGAACCCGTCCCCAACGTCGTCCGCTCGGCCACGAACGACACCTCCGCCTCGCGGAGGCGGTCCTCTGTGCCGTCCGGCATGATGTGATCCAGATCGCCTAATCATAGCAATCCCGCATTGCTGTGTCCTGCTTGGCTGGGGCGCGGCACAGCGCGAATGGTCCGTCACGCTGACCTTCCCCCCTGCCTAGGATCCACCCAAAGTGAGAGAGTTGGCCTCCTTGGAAGGAGGCAGGGATGCCGAGGAAGCGTCACACGGCCGAGCAGATCATCGGGCTGCTGCGGCAGGCCGAGGTGGAGCTGGCGCAGGGCCGGACGGTGGGGGCGATCTGCCGGCGGCTCGAGGTGTCGGAGGCGACGTTCTACCGCTGGCGCGCTGAGTATGGCGGCCTGAAGGTGGAGCAGGCGCTGGGCGGGCCCCAACCTACTCGCGATGATCATGTTCGAGAAGTTCGGCCAGCATCAGCCGCTGAACCGCCAGGCCGAGCGCTATGCCAGGGAGGGCGTGCCGCTTAGCCTCTCGACCCTGGCCGACCAGGTCGGCGCCTGCTGCGCGGTGCTGGCGCCCCTGTCGCAACGCCTCGAAGCGCACGTCCTGGCGGCCGAACGCCTGCATGGCGACGATACCACGGTGCCCGTGCTGGCCCGCGGCAAGACCGACACCGGGCGGTGTTGGGTCTATGTCCGCGACGACCGGCCTTTCGGCGGCAAGGCGGCGCCTGCAGCGATGTTCTACTACTCGCGCGACCGCGGCGGCACGCATCCGCAGGCGCACCTGGCAAGCTACGCCGGGCTGCTCCAGGCGGACGCCTATGGCGGCTACGGCAAGCTCTACGAGGCCGACCGCAAGCCGGGGCCGATCCTGGAGGCGGCGTGCTGGGTGCATGCGCGGCGGCCGTTCTTTGCACTGGCCGACCTGGCGCAGAACGCCCGGCGCGTGGCCCAGGGCAAGCCGCCCGGGGTGATCTCGCCGATCGCACTGGAGGGCGTGCGGCGGATCGACGCCCTGTTCGCCATCGAGCGCGACATCAACGGCCACAGTGCCGAACAGCGCCGCGCCGTGCGGCAGGCGCTGAGCGCGCCCTTGGTGGCGGAACTCGAGGCCTGGATGCGCGAGCAGCGGGCCACGCTGTCGCGGGCGAACGATCTCGCCCGCGCCATGGACTACATGCTTAAGCGCTGGGCGGCCTTCACGCGGTTTATCGACGACGGTCGAATTTGCCTCTCGAACAACGCGGCCGAGCGCGCCCTGCGTGGCATTGCCCTCGGTCGGAAGTCATGGCTGTTCGCGGGCTCGGACCGCGGCGGCCAGCGTGCTGCGGCGATGTACTCGCTGATCGTCACCGCCAAGCTGAACGACGTCGATCCGCAGGCCTGGCTGGCCGATGTGCTCGGCCGCATCGCCACGCATCCGGCCAGCCGGATCGATGATCTGCTACCCTGGAACTGGCAGGCCTGCCGGGTGCTGCAGAACGAGGCTGCCTGAGATGGCCGCGATCTCGCACGTGTTTACCATCAGCCACGTCGCGGCCCTGCTCGGCGAAGACGAGGAATGGCTGTTCGACCTCTCGATCGACATGTTCCCCGAAGACGGCTGCCTGCACGTCTACGGCGTCGGCGAAGACGGCGTCGTCGCTTTCACCCAGGACGGCATCGATAACCTGAAGCAGATCATCGAGGACGAGCGGAAGGCAGGAAACGCACCGCCCAAGCCAGGCGCCATCAAGTAGGCGACCCCGCGGTGCTCACCGCATGGATACCCACTGCCCGATCGGTGCGCCCAAAATTCTTCACGCGGTGTCCAGGAATTTCCGGCTCGCCAGGAGCCCGCATAAACCCGGTCCATGCACGTCAACAAATTCTCGGATCGGTTTCCTCCCCCCGTTTCTCCCCATTTCGTAATTACATTACTCCGACCTGTGAAACGGATTTTGGCAGATGCCGCATGGGCACAGAAAGCGGCTTCGGAGGAGGGTATTCTGGGGGTGAATCGGGGGTGATTTGGGGGTGTCTTGCCGGCGAAGTGCCGGTGAAACACACCGATCATGCCCCCGAATTGCCGGCGACATGCGGGCACGTGCGGGACGACCTCGTTAACTATTTCCGTGGATCGGATTTCGGGTGCCGTGTAACGCTAGGCACGCGCCGTGAAACGGAAATCGTAAGTTCGGAAACGGCTGCCAGCGCCTCGGAAACGCCGTCTGCAAAAGCGCTGTCGCGCCGCGAAGGCGTCGCCGCGTCGCGGAATTGCGCAGGTCGCATCGCGTCGCCCCGGGGACCTTGATCCAGGCATTGCCGCCGGCCAGTTCCGTCAGAACGGCCCGTGTTCAGAGGCCGGAAGGGAGGAACAACCATGCGAATCGCACGCCAGGACAAGCAGACCACGTCCATCGCCGCGCGCGTCGCGCGCATCGACAGGCTTGAAGCGCTCTATGCCGAGGTGATTGGCATCACTGGGCGCGACCTCCTGAAGGCGCTGCAGGAAGACGTCTGCCTTATGGCCGGCGCGCTGTCATCGGCGAGAGGCAATCGTATCGGCCGGGCTGCCTATTACTACTGTGTCATAAGATTGCAGGGCTGCGTGAATCGTTTACAGCAGGGGCATCGCGGTAATCGGCGTGCCAATGCGGTCTCGATGATGGCTCGCATGGTGGCGATGGAGTTGG
Organism: Acetobacteraceae bacterium; assembly: GCA_027489135.1. Taxonomy (GTDB): domain Bacteria; phylum Pseudomonadota; class Alphaproteobacteria; order Acetobacterales; family Acetobacteraceae; genus JAIEOP01. The sequence continues at coordinate 6,189 of JAIYAI010000348.1, read as the reverse complement.
TGACGTGCCGCTCAGGCCTGATCGGGGGCTCCCCGCGGTCGCCACGTTGCGGGAACGGCAGGCGCCGAGAAGCATGGCGTGGTGCGTCGGGCTGAGGGGGGAATCGTCGCCCGTTCACCTCATGCCCGAGCGCGGCGATCTCGCGTACCCAGTAATGCCCGGTGCTGCATGCCACGATGCCGACCAGCACCCTCGGCTGCGCCTCGAAGAAGTTCAGCACCTCAACGCGGCTGAGCTTGCGACGCAGCACGACCCGGCCAGAACCATCGACCCCGTGCACCTGGAAGAAGTTCTTGGCGATGTCGAGGCCGATGGTCACCGGGACGCCCTCAGCGGTAGTCTTCATGGTGGACGGCTCTTCCGTTCGATGCCTTCAACAGCTCCGAGCCTGGCACACGATGCCGCGTAGGGGCCGTCCACCCCATCACCTCTCAGGCTCGGATCTGAATGATCTCACGCGCTTCGACGACACCAGCGGAGGCCGGTAGCAGCAGCACCTCGACGGGAGCCAGCATCAGGCATATGGGGGGCATGATGGGCATAGAGGCAACGCCGCTGCAGCTCGGCTACTGGCGTCATTGAGCACGATCACCATGGCTAAGCTTTTCGCTAATGCAGCGAGCTTTTTCCTCCTGCGACGAGCGATGATGGCAGCGCTGCTGATTCTTCTTCCCGTCGCCGTGTTTGCCGGTTCGGTCACCGTTGCCGCCATTAACGCCTATCGTACGGCTGACGAAGAGCGCTTGGTTGCAACCGCGCGCGCGTTGGCTGCGGCGGTCGATGCACGGCTGTCCGAACAGATCACCGCGCTCCGAGTGCTCGCCGGGGCGCGGCGGCTGGACGCCGAAGTATCCCCAGATGCTTTCGAACAGCGCATGAACCCGGTTGCCGAGCAGTTGCGAGGACGCATCGTCCTGTTCGGACCACTACCTAGTCTCACTGTGCTCGCCGTGAGCCCCTCGGCTGACGGGAGTGCAGTACCAACGCAAATACCAGAGGGGATCAGCCCTGATATTTCGCGGTTCATCGACACGATTTTTGTGCAGAAACGACCCTTCGTGTCTAACCTCGTCTTCGGCCCGCTCGTGAAGCGTCTTGTTATTGCCGTTGTTGTGCCGCTTATACGCGATGGCTATTCTCCCCGAGCGCTCGCCCTCACCTTCGAGCCGGCCGCGTTACGCGAGTTGCTGGCGGACCAACGCCTTCCCGACGGCACCTTTGCCGCCATCGCGGATGGGCGACAGCGTATCCTTGCGCATAGCCTCGACCCAGAAGGAACAGAAGTCGGAAGACCCGCGCCTAGCTGGGTCACCGGCGCCATCGAGGGTAAGCAGAGCCTGCTCGTCACGGGACCTGGCTGGGGTGGACGCCAAAATGTCTATGCGGTCGAGCGGCTGACCCAAGCACCCGACTGGACGGTGACGGTCGCACAGCCCGTTCATGCGCAACAGCAATCAGCGTTGCGCGCTGTCAAATGGCTAATCGCAGGCGCGATTGCCTTGGCACTAGGACTGGCTGCCGCCGTCTGGGTCAGCCGCCACGAAGCCCTGCGCGACGCGCGACGCGAGGCAAATGCACTGCGGCAGGGCAAGGCCGAGGTCGAGCGCCTGCACGCCGGGCTGCCCGCGGTCATCTTTCTCCACCAAGTCAGGCCGGATGGCTCGTTCCGCATTCTCTATCGTGGTGGCGATATGCAGGCCGTCCTCGGCTGGCCTGAGGGGGAGATTGCCCACTCGACAGGCTTCGCCGAGCTTGCCGGCCCGGACGGGCAGCGGCTGCACGCAGAAGTAAACCGGCAAGCGCTTCAGGGAGGCTCCGCATCAGTCGCGTGGAGGGCAAGGCGCGCCGATGGAAGCTGGGGCTGGCTCCACACCAGCTTGCGGGTAATCGAGCGATACCCGGAAGGCGGGGGGCTCATCGTCGGCTACGCAATCAACATATCCCAAGTCGTCGAAGCACGGGCAGAAGCCACGAGCGCCCGGCGAGAACTCGAAGCGACCCTCGCAGCCGCGCCGGTCGCGGTCTTCCGGGGGCGCACGCAGCCGGACGGTACCCTCGAACGGAAATTCCTGACCCGCGCAGTCGAAACCATCACGGGCTGGTCTTACGCGGCGCTGGAACCCAAGGGCGCTCTTCGCGCCATCCTGCCCAATGGTTGGGCGCAACAGTACCTGGATCGGCGCTCAGCCCTGAAACAGCAGGAGAGTTGGCAGTCCGATGCCCAGCTTCGCCGTCCGGATGGCAGCATGATGTGGGTCCGCATCCGGATGGTGGTCCATGAGCGGTTTGACGATGGCACGATGGATGTCATCGGATACCTCCTGGACGTCACGGCCGAGCGAGAGGCACAGGCTCGAGCGTTAACCTCCGCGCGCCTCGCATCGCTGGGCGAAATGGCCGCCGGGCTGGCGCATGAACTGAAGCAACCGCTAGCGGCGACCGTGTTCGCAACTGAAAATGCAGAGCTTCTGTTAGAAGCAGGAGATCTCGAGGGCGCGAAGCTACGACTCAGTCACATCGCTCAGCAGATGCTGCGGGCCGGCAAGGTGATCGACCACCTTCGCCGCTACTCAAGCGGGCCGGAGATGCAGGCTCCACCAGAACCGGTGGAACTCGATCAGGTTATCGATGGTGTGCGCTCGCTGATCGACGGCGCGCTGCGCGATAGCAACGTCGTACTGGACGTCGACCTCGGCGAGCCTCCGCCCCGCGTGATGGGCGACGTCGTGGCCCTGGAGCAGGTGCTGGTGAACCTGCTCTCCAACGCCCGCGACGCACTTGCCGAACGCCCGCCCGGAGCCCCGCGTCGGGTGCGCGTTTCGGTCGTGGCGCGGTCGGACAGCAGAATCACATTCACCGTCTCAGACAACGGTGGAGGAATTGCGCCGCATGTCCTTGGCCGGCTGTTCGAACCGTTCGTAACGACAAAGGGACCCGACAGGGGGAGCGGCCTGGGGCTATCCCTCTGCCACGGTTTGGTGAAACGCATGGGCGGCACCATCGAGGCCGCGAACGGGGCAGACGGCGCCGTGTTCACCATTACGCTCAAACGTGCCGCTACGGCGCCAGATCAGGAGCCAGACACGGTAGCGGCGAACGGTGCGCGGGAAGCTCGACAGTGATGCCAGAAACGTTATCGAATAGCCTGCGGTTCCCGCCGTCTTAAAGTCTCTAACAGTCCAACTCGAACCTTGCGGCAGGCATCTATGGCAGAGACCAAAGAGTTTCTGACATCCCTCGAACGGTTGCTCGATAGCCTCGGCATTGCGAGCCTCTTACTCGATGACAATGTGCGCACGGTGAGTTGGAACAGAGAGTTCCTGCGCCTCTTCCCCGAGCATGAAGGCTATATGCGCTCTGGCGAGTGCTACGCTGAGAATCTACGCCGCTCGTACCGCGCGAGGCTGGATCCTGTGGAGATGCCGAACATCGAGGCCTACGTGGCAGACAGCGTAGGGCGGCATAGGAGGCAGGTCGAGCCATTCGAGTTTCTCCACCGGAACCGTTGGATCCGCGTCGCGGTGCTCCCGGTGCCGCGCCTCGGACGCCTGCGTGCCTGGACGGTCTCCCGGTCCTCGCATGACGGCGAGCCCGTCGCCATACCGACGGCCCATGCAAGCGCCAATCCGGCTGTTGGCACCAAGCGACAGGCCGAGAAACGAACAGCGTTTCTTGCATCCCTCGAAGGGCTTTTTGACAGCCTCGGCATCGCGAGCCTCGCACTCGATGACGATGTCTGCACAGTGAGTTGGAACAGAGAATTCCTGCGCCTCTTTCCGGAGCATGAAGGCTATCTGCGCTCTGGCGAGCCCTACGCTGAGAACCTACGCCGCTTCTACCGCGCGAGGCTGGATCCTGTGGAACTGCCGAACATCGAGGCCTACGTGGCGGACGGCGTAGGGCGGCATAGGAGGCAGGTCGAGCCGTTCGAGTTTCTGCACCGGAACCGTTGGATCCGCGTCGCGGTGCTCCCGGTGCCGCGCCTCGGACGCCTGCGTGCCTGGACGGTCTCCCGGTCCTCGCATGACGGCGAGCGCATTGCCCAGCAGATGGCCCACGCCGGTACGCGTCCCGCTGTCGATGTCATCGAACAAATCGCGGACGGGCTGATGGTGCGTGATGCGGCTGATCGTGTCGTTCTTTCCAACCGACGCTTCGCCGAACTTTATGGCTTTGAGGCGCCGGAACATGCCATCGGCAGGACGTTCTCGGAACTGCTCGACAGTGCCTGGGGCGATGCGCTCGACGGGAAGGTCGCGCGCGAGAGCTGGGCTGACAACTCACGCTTCCCCGGCGCGCCATTTGAACTGCGTTTGCCGGGCGACCGCTGGGTGCGGGTGCGGGACTACCGCTCTCACGAGGGCTCTCTGATCAGCACGCATGTGGACGTGACCGACCTTGTGCGATTGCAGCGGAGCGCGAGCGAGGCGCAGAGGCGTGCGGAGGAACTTGCCGCCGAGCTGTGTATCGAGATGGAAGAGCGCAAGCGGGCAGAGGCGCTGACAGTTCAGATAGCGCGCCTGGCTTCGCTAGGCGAGATGGCGACCGGCCTCGCGCACGAGCTGAACCAGCCGCTCGCCGCCCTTACCCTCGCCGCCGACATTGCCAGGACCAAGCTTGCGTCGCTCGGTGCGGCAGCGATTCCCGAAGCGCTAGAGCGCCTGGACGACGTCGCGGAAACTGCGGTGCGTGCGCGCGGTATCGTGGACCAAGTCCGCCGCTTCGCACGCGTCGACGCGGTCGCGCCGGCACCGGAGCCAGTCGACATGCGTGATGCGGTGCGTGGCGCACTGACGCTGACCCAGGCCGCGATCCGCTCCGCCGGTATCGACCTCGAGACACTCCTGCCCGCAGCGCCGATCCGGGTGATGGGTCACCTGATCGCACTGCAGCAGGTGATCCTAAACCTGCTGACGAACGCCCGCGACGCCGTAGCAGCGAACGGTGGCGAGGGCGGTGCCATCAAACTCCAACTCGAGCAGCGCGACGACGAGGCGCAGCTGACGGTCGCCGATAATGGCGGCGGCTTCACCGAGGCCGGGCTGCAACGTGCCTTTGAGCCGTTCTTCACCACCAAGCCGCCCGATAAGGGCACCGGCATCGGGCTTTCCATCGCCTACTCGAGCGTACAGGCCACGGGCGGGAGCATCCGGCTATCGAATGGAGAGCACGGCGCCGTCGTGTGCGTGCGGCTACCCCTTCTTGCCTAGGGGTCATGTCATGACCTCCGGCGGCCGCCGGGCCACGACGACTGTGTCGCGTGAACATGTACGCGGCGGAGAGAAAGTCGGCCACTGGAGAGGCAGCATGATGCTGCTGCGGGCGGTGTAAAGCCCGGCCAGTGGTGGGCGTCCTACCTTGATGGATCAGGGTGGGGCGCCGGGAGATGTTTGTGGTGGAGACCTATGCGGCGGTCCGTCGGTTTGTGTACATGGAGGGTCATAGTCGTCGGGAGGCGGCTCGGGTCTTTGGATTGAGCCGGGACACGATTGCCAAGATGTGCCGGTACTCTGCGCCGCCTGGGTATGTGCGGACGCGGCCGCCTGGACACCTCGAAAAACCCCTCCCTCGACACGGCATGATCTGATTCGCTTCCCTATGCGGTCGTAGGGTCGGAGGCGGTGATGTCGGGTCAGGCGGGCTTCTTCGACGCAGATGATCGGCTGCGCTGGCTGTCGGCGGCGGGCGATCCGCTGGAGCGGCTGCGCGCGGTGGTGGATTTCGAGGCGTTCCGCGCCGAGTTGGAGGCGGCGGTGCCGCGCGCCGACCGCAGCCGCGGTGGCCGCCCGCCCTACGACGCGGTGCTGATGTTCCGCATCCTGGTGCTGCAGGCGCTCTACACGCTGTCCGACGACCAGGCCGAGTACCAACTGCGCGATCGGCTGAGCTTCATGCGCTTCGTCGGTGTGGCGCTCCACGAGCCCGTGCCCGACGCCAAGACGATCTGGCTGTTCCGCGAGCAGCTGACGAGGGCCGGGGCGCTGGCGCGGCTGTTCGCGCGCTTCGACGCCAGCCTCGCCGCGCGCAGCTATCTCGCCATGGGCTGGCATTTTCACATTGGCGGCCTATCGCCTGAACGAGATAGCCGGGCGAAGCTGGCGACATGACGCCTGAGCGCACGACCTATCCCGGCTACCGCTTTCCCGCCGAGATCATTCACCACGCGGTCTGGCTCTACCATGTCTTCAG